>DASPSM010000073.1:0-7937 GCA_035623955.1 Planctomycetaceae bacterium | reverse complement strand
CTCGCCACCGACGATGAGAAGGCCGTTGCGCATCTCAACCTAGGGACCTGCTTACTGGCGCTGCGGGACTATGGTCACGCCAGATGGGAGTTCGAGCGCGTTGTCGAACTGGAGCCGGACAACGCGCGGGCTCAGTCCTACCTGGCCGACCTGAGCCTGCAACTGCACAAGTACGACGAAGCGATCGCGCATGCCAGGCGGGCACTCGAGCTCGATCCCAGCCAGACGCAGTGCCGCCAGTTCATCGTGGTTGCTCTCCGCGATCAGGGGCGGCTGGACGAAGCTATCGAGCAACTCCGCAAACTCGTGGCTGCGGCGCCGGACGATTCGGCAGCGCAAGGAGAACTTCAGCGACTACTGGCACAACGCGTCCGCACGCCCCCGACGGCCAGCCCCTGAGCGTCGATTCGGCGCGGAGCCGATCGTCTAGCACTTAGCCTCGGCTGCGTCCGCCAAATCGGCCGCAGACTTTCGGAGATTGCCCACGGCAACCTGTAGTTTTCCCAAACCTACGCGAATGCCTTGACTGCCGTTGAGCGCCAGTCGGGCCGCCTCGCCATCGGAGCTCGCTTCCAGGACGGTCTTGATCTCCGCCGCCGACATACCGCGGTTCAGCATGTCCTGCTTCAAATAAGCATCGAGAGCGGCCTGTCTTGAGCGGTGCAGGTAATCCGTCACGAAGACGATGGCGACAATCGCCACGACTGCCACTCCGAGAATGGCACACAGGGCCACCATCGGATTAGCCAGGATCTGGTTCATACCGACTCCTCCGCGCACGCAAGAATGACCAAGGCAACCCTGTCCAACTCGTCATTCGCAGCGGCGAGCCCGATCTTGGGCCAGAAATCGCTTCCCTTTTTCAAATTTTAGATCGCCCTCAGTCCGACTGAGCTTTGCCCAAAAACGGGGACTGACCCCCTACCGGAAGGGCAAACCAGCGCTCCAGCCGCAACGGGTCAGGGGTCTGTCCCCGTTTTTGGTTTTTGGGCAAAGCCATCCGACTGCGAGGGCCGCACGCAAAGAGGCGCGGCCAAAAGGGGTCATCGGCTGGCCGTCTCCTTCTGATAGATGGGCAAATAGCGATAGTAGACCTCGAGGGTCATGATGCTCAGGCAGGTCTGATACAGCCGGCCCCCCGGGCCGGCGCCGCGGTCTCCGGTTGGTTTCCAGCTCCCGAGCGCATCTCCCTCCTTCGACTGGGTTTCGATCAGGTGGTCGCGCATTGTTTCGTTCCATTTTTTCCACTCGGAACCACCCCAGTGGTGCAGGACCTGCGTCGCGTAATAGTCGTAATAAATATCGGCCACCGACGGACCCTCTTGGCTCAGGTACTGGACGCCGCGTCGCAGCGGCAGAGACGTCTGCTTCCATCCCAGGTACATGCGACATAACAGGCCGATGGCCGTCATCGGGGGAGTGGCTCCCGCTTGATCGTAGCCGTAACGGCTCCCGCCCGACGTCTGCACGAAGTCGAGAAAGCGCCCCGCGTCGTTGAGAGTCCGCGTGGGAACCTTGAGCCCGCTTGCCTTCGCGCTCTTAAGCGCCATCACCTGCCAACCGGTGACCGTCGTGTCTCCGGGATCGTGGGGCGAGTACCTCCATCCCCCTCTCTTGGGGTCCTGGGCCCAGACGATGAAATTGACAGCCTGCTGGGCCGGCTCATGCAGCTTCTCGTCACGTGTCATGCCGTAAGCTTCGCAGAGGGCCAGAGTCGCGATCGCGTGCGCGTACATCCCTTCATTTGAAACGATCTCTCCGCGCAGGTCTCCCCCCTCTTTGCTGAGTTTCTCGCGTGAGACGAGGAACTTCAGCCCCTTATCGACGTTTGCCTGAAACCGCACGTGCTGGTCGCGGTGCGTGTGTCCGGCGCCCAAAAACGACAACACGGCCAGCCCCGTCGCCCCGGTTGTGCATTTTTCCAGCGTGCCCGGATCGTCCGAGCCATGGTGAAAACTCCACTCGCCCCCCGGTCGTTGGTGCCGCGCCAACCATCGCAATCCGAGCGTGACCGCTCGCTCGCTCTCCCCGGTGCCGCCCTCTTTCATCAGGAGCGACGAGCGAACGGGACCGCTGCGGCCGGTCAGTTCGGTGCTGAAGTGGACCGTCGGCTCAGCGTCCAACGCCAACCTGGCTGGGGTCGCCGGTTCGATCACCTTGAAATCAATCGGCGGCATGCCGGCGGCATCCGCCAGCTTGTTGACCGAAACGCTGCTCGAATCGTTGTTGTTGACGGAGACCTTTTCGGTCGAGTTTTCCTTCTCCAGGGGTGCCTCGACGAAATCGACCCGATCGATGGCTTCCGGCGGAGCGTCGGGCGAGTCGTTGGCGAACGCTTCGATCGGGACGATGTCCCCCTCCGGAGGCGCAAAACGCAACACAATCAGCCCGAGGACGAGCAGCACCGCCGCGTGCAGCACAAAGCTAATCAGCAAGCTGGGCAGGACGTCGATGACGTGCGCCAGCCACCTCTTGAGTTTGAAAATGTAGAGTCGTATGGAGGAGATCGTCACACCGAGTTCCGCGGCCGGGCTCTAAGAAATGCCGGACGGCCGAGCCCGAATCCAGCGTATGCGCCCGGATGCCACAATTCAACGACCGGGCGTCGGGCGGAATGGCCCGGGATTGCCGAAATCAGCCAAATTTCCGGCATTTTCGCAACAAACAGAGGCTGTTACACTCCCGCCCCCAGTCGCACAAGACGGCCCATCGGGATCGAAACCGTGGGCATCGGCAAAGGAGCTCCCACGCATGCAGACCCAGCGAGCGCACGTCACGAGGATCGTTCTGATCGCCGCTTCGGGGTTGTTTGTCCGGACCGGGCCGCTCGCCGGCGGCGACGATGTGAAGATCCTGAAAGGGCACACGTCGGGCGTGATTGCCGTTGCGTTTTCACCCGACGGCCAAACGTTGGCTTCGGCGAGCGTGGGCGACACGATCAAGCTATGGGACGTCAAGAGCGGCGCGCTTCGCCGGACGCTGTACGGCAACTCGGGGGACGTTTCGGTCATCGTGTTTTCTCGCGACAGCAAGATTCTGGCGACGGGGGGCGAGAACGGAGATGTCACGCTCTGGGAGCTCGGCACCGGCCGGGCGTGCGCGGCGCCGTCAGGGGAATGTGCCAAGGTCTGCGGCCTCGCCTTTGCACTCGACGACGCGTGGCTGGCTGCGGGGGACGCTCAACGAACGATCCGATTGTGGAGCCCCAAGTTGGGCAAGCTCCAGACCACCCTCGAAGGACACGGGCGCGCCGTCCTGGGCCTTGCATTTTCTCCCGATGGAAAAATGCTCGCTTCGGGCGGAGCCGAGGGGGACGTCAAGATCTGGAACCTCGAGCGACAGCACGAGGTGACGCCTGCTGCACTCTGCCAGCGCGCTAGGCGAGGACCGATTTTGTCCACAGAGTTCTCGCCCGACGGACGAGAGCTCGCCATCGCGGCTCGTGACGTCGTCGAAGTCTGGGACGTTCTCGGTTCACAACGCCAACTCGAATTTGCGAAAAGGCCAAAAGGCGCCTTGTGGTGGAGCGCGCATTATTCGAGTCAGGCGCGGCTGATCGCGATCGGAACCGGCGCGAAGTATGTGCGAGCGATTCGGGTCAGCACCAAAAAAGTCTCCGCCGGCTCGTGGCAGCCCGAGGATCGCGTCATCCGACTGTGGGATGTCAAAGCCGGACAAGAAATCGCGCGCCTCGCCGGGCATCACGACTCCGTGCGAGCCGTCGCCCTCTCTCCCGATGGAACTCTTCTGGCCTCCGGAAGCAAAGACAAAACGGTCCGAATTTGGGATCTGGCGAAGAATCGAACATCGACCGAGCAATTCCCGGCGAGGCAAGTTGCCCGGTCAAATGTCGATGACGGAGGACTGCCTGCAGTCATTAACGGCGAAGGCAGTCAGGCCGAATGCCTCAAAGAACTGCAGATGGTCACGAATGCTCCGCCACTCGCTGTAACACCGAGCATCGAGTCGCGCGAAGGTGAACAAACGGCATCGAATGGCCCCGAGACGCCAGCCGATGGCTCGGATGATCCTCCCTCTTTGCTGATGGACGGCATCTCGCTCCTTCTTGAGAACTTGGATCGAGGCTCGCTGCAGCCCGACGCCTCGTCAAACAAAGCCGGAAAAAATACTGTGAGCTCTGATCGCGTCAGCTCCTTCGAGTTTCATCCCCTTGCGCTAAACCCGTTGCCGATCGAAAAGAACTCACTAATCGCCCCGCTTCCGAGCCAGATATCCGCGGCGAGGAGTACACCAGGAACATCTTCCGGTTGGGAGGTTTTCCGTTTCGCCCCGACTGGGACCTTCACGCACGGCAGGAGCACAGGCTCGACCGCGAGCGATGGGTCATCAGCGGGCGCGAGCGAGACTTTCCACTACTTCGGAGGATCCGGCGGCTCGGGCGAACACGGCCACGGCGGCGGCGAAGAGCACAAGAAGAAATGATCCGTTGCCTAAACCGGCAAAGCGTCCCGGGCGCGCGTTAGTCTTCGTCGACAACGCGCACAGTGGTGACCGACTTGAAGCGTTTATGATCGGCGAAGGTCCAGACCACTTTCTTGTCGCGCGTGACCTCGAACGCGTGCGCGCCGTGGCCTTCGTGTCCGCGGAGAAAGTTGCCGACGAGATAGTTGCCGTTCTTTAAGAGCTGAATGCTCGAGACCCAGGTAAGATTGAGCTCGGGAGCGTCGGCGGCAGTGAACTCCCAGACGATATTGCCGGCAGGAGAGACTTCGATCAGGCGCTTCTGCGTGCCGCCGCCGATCAGCGTGTTCCCATTGGCCAGCCGGCGCGCGTCGCCCGTGTTTTCGACGCCGGCGTATTGCCAGACGATTCGGCCGTCGGGATCGTATTCTCGAATCGCGCCGTCTCCCTCGTGTGCGGCGAGGATGTTGCCGTTGTCGAGCCGATGCACGTTGCGGACCTGCAGATGATAGGCCGCCTGATTCGTGAACAGCTTCGTGATGTGCACGACCTTTCCGCTGGGGTCGACTTCGACAACCTGGCACGGCCCTTGTTCGGCGACGAGCGTGATGCCGTTGGCAAGCCGTTCGCAGCCGAGCACCTGCGGAGACCTGCTCTCGTAATTCCAAACCGTTTCGTTGCGGGGATTCACCTCGACGACGCCGGTCGGTTTGCCGCCGTACGCATAGACGATGTTGCCGTTGGGCAACCTCTGAAAGATGACGGCGATGCTGCGCGGTTTGAACTCGCGAACGATCTTGCCGTCGGCATCCAACTCGACGAACCGATTGGGACAATTGCCGTACTCAAAGAACATCAGGCGGTGCCGGACCGGTGTGTCTGACGCCGACACGCACTCGAGACGAGCGGCGACGATCGCGATGCACAGCAAACCAAGTCGCAAAACCGAGTGCATGACTCTGTTCTCATTCGGGACGACGGCCGGTTGCCGAGCCTCCCCAGGCCTTTGACGCGTTTATCATCGGTCGACGAGCGAATCTCCGCCAGCGACAATCCACCTGGCCGATTGACTTTCCCGCGGTCGACCCGCATTGTTGAAGCATCGGCAAACCGCTGAGCTGAAAATCTCGAACGACAATTCTTCGAGTGGGACAATGACCGAACTGCTCGATCCCAAGGCGACGATGCGCCGCGCGGCCTACGACGCGCGCAACGCGCAGCCCGACAAGGACCGCGTCAGCGAAGTCGCCGTTGCCACGCTGATCCAGCTGCCGGAGTACCAGGCCACGTCGACTGTCCTGTGGTACATCGACTGCCGAAGCGAGCTACGGACCAAGCACGCGTTGCCGGCAGCTTTGCGCAGCGGCAAGCAGATCATCGTCCCCTACTGCACCGTCGACGAAGCAGGCGCGAACAAACTCGGCCTGTGGCGGCTGGAAGGCATGGACGAGATGGTCGTCGGCAAGTGGAAGATTCTGGAGCCGCCGCACGAACGCTGGGGCGAGCCGGGCAAGGAATATCAGCCCCAGCAGCTCGATCTGGTGATCGTCCCCGGCGTCGCGTTCAGCCGCCAAGGAGGCCGAATGGGCAACGGGCAGGGCTATTACGATCGCCTGCTCACGGCCGTGCGACCCGACTGCAAACTGATCGGCCTGTGCTATGAATCCCAGTTATTCGATGACCTGATCGTCGGCCCGCACGACGTTTTTATGGATAAAGTTGTGACCGAACGGGCGACATACGAAGGCCGTCGTTCGAGACGATAGAGAAAAGTAGGGTGTGACCAGCTCGCGAAGCGAGCGCAGGCACACCATTGCAGAAAAACGGTGTGCCCGCGGCCGCGTGCGGCCTTGTCACAGCCTACGAGAGCCCATGCCCGCGATTATCGATGACACCTACGCCGAGGCATTTCGCAGCATTTACGTCGAGTTTCTGATCACCGCGCGCGACCGGCGGTGGGTGCAACACGCGGTCGACGCTGCGACGGGGAACGCGTCGAGCACCATCTTGTGCGACTGCGAGGCGGGGCTCGATCGGTTCGTTGGTCCAGCAAGCGGCGGCGACGAATCGTTCGCGACGCCGGACGGCCGGCCCGGGGCCATCGTGCAATTGCATGTCCCGCGGTTTCGCAAGGACCGTGTCCCCGCTCTCGAAAAGTCAGCCCTCGTCCGCATCAGCCAGAACGTGCTGACTTGCCCCACCGCCTCCTGTTTCAACCTGATCGACTCGCCGAACTATTTTCGCATGGGGAAGAAGATCGCCTTCTTCGGCGACGGCTTTCAGAAGCGGGTCGAACGCTTCGGCCGCAAGATGTGGTGGATTCCGACGCTGGGCGGCGAATTCGTCCTCGATCGACGCCTAGGCTATGCCGACGGCTTGATGGGGGGTAACCTCTGGTTCTTCGGCGAGAGCGAAGACGCGGCTTTGAACGCCGCAGAACTCGGCGTGGCCGCCATTGCGAAATGCCCCGGAGTGATCATGCCCTTCCCCGGCGGCGTCGCCGGCAGCGGCTCAAAGGCGGGAAGCAACTACAAATTCATGTTCGCCAGCACGTACGAGAAGTACTGTCCGATGCTGGCCGACGATCCCAAGGCCAATTCCCAACTGCCCAAAGGCGTCCGCTCGGTGCAGGAAATCATCATCAACGGCCGCGACCTGGCCTCGATCATCGCGGCGACGCAGGCGGCAATCGCCGTCTCGGTCAACACGCCCGGCCTCTTGCGGATCTCAGCCGGCAACTACGGCGGCCGCCTGGGCAAGAGTTTTATCTATCTGCATCCGGACAAGCAGCCGGCGCCGGCCGCGACGTGACCGGCGTCAGCGAGGGGCAGCCCCCATTCGCATCTTTTTCCCCGCCGCGGCCTCGCGTCGATAGGACATCAGAGTCAGGCCGCTGCCGGGATTTGAGCTGAACTCCGTCGGCCGCGCCTTGCCGGGCGCCGAGCGGCAGATCGTCAGCGTGCCGCCGTCGATTTTGTAGATGCCGAGCGCCGTCCCCCCTTTTCCTTCGCCGCCCGTGAAAGTGATGTCGATTGCCGCAGGATTGGCGGTCGGATCGATCTTGGTCGAGCTGGCAATGAACAGCTTGCCGTCGTTGAGCGCCCTGGTGTTTCCCTCCCCGTCAAAGACGAGCTGGATCTTTTTGATGTCGTCGTCCGAGGCTTTTTTGCCGTCGAGTGCGTACGTGACTGCTTGCCACGTGCCCGTCAGCTCCCGGCGGCCGGCCGCGATCAGAGCGTCCTTGACGTCTTCGTGCTGCCGCTTAAAGACCTCGAACAGGCGACCGTCGCCCGGCTTGCTCTCGAGGACTGTCGGACGCTCATTGCCGGCGAGTGGCATGCAGATCGTCAGCGTATCGCCAGCAATCTCGTAGATTGCCGGCACGTTGATCCCTTTCAAGCGACCGGTCTCGATGCGGACATCGTATTGCTTGGGCGTATGCCCCGGATCGACCTTGTATGTGCCGTGCGTGATTCCGGGCCGCTGAACGACCGTGAAGCGGCCATCTTTTTGGA
>DASPSM010000666.1:0-13360 GCA_035623955.1 Planctomycetaceae bacterium | reverse complement strand
GTCGAGTGGCTGGCCGGCATCAATGAGCTGGGTCAAGAGGTTCAAGGGCAAAAGCTGCCGCAGGTCGAGTGGCAGAAGCAGGTCGAAAAACTCTTCAGCCAGGTCAATCTGCCCGAATTGCTCACGCTGATCGATTTCGATCGGCTCACCAAAGGGATCAAGCTCATCGTCCGCGGAGCGCTCAGCCTGTCGTTCAAATTCCCGAAGGTGGAAGGGCTGCCGACGCAGTACGTCTTCGGCAAGCAGCTCTTCGCCCTCAAAGAGGGGCGATCGGTCGTGCCGCACGGGCACAACAACATGGTGACCGCCTTCTTGATGCTCAGAGGCGACTTCCGCGGCCGGCACTACGATCGGCTGGAGGATCTGCCCGACGGGTACATCATCAAGCCGACGATCGATCGCAAGTTCGGTCCGGGCGAGTGCTCGACGATCTCGGACAAAAAGAACAACGTCCATTGGTTCGAGGCACTGTCGGAACCGGCCTTCATCTTCAACATCCACGTGCTCAACGTGAGCCCCGGCCTCGGTCTGCCGACAGGCCGCGTCTACCTCAATCCCGAAGGCGAGAAGCTCTCCGGCGGCCGCATCAAGGCCCCGCGAATCGACTACCACACGTCGGTGAAATTGTTTGGGTGATTCACGCGTCGCGGCCGATCGTCGGAAGGAACCGGCCGGCTTACACCGGCCGCTCGCCGGCCTAGTAGTTGTAATCCACCCGGAAGAGCACGCCTTCGGTGTAGAGCTGAGCGCCGGAACCAGGGCCTGAGCCCTCGAAGTTCCCGACGCCCCACCAGCCTTCGCCTTGATAACCGATAAAGCACCGCAGCGCCTGGCAGCTGGACGGTCTCCAGGCCAGTCCGATCGACCAGTTCGCGGTCGGAACGGCGGCGGGATTCGAGCGGAGCGTCTGCGCGCCGGCGCCCGTCGTGGCGACTTCAAAGAACCCTTGATGGAGTTCTCCCAAGACGATCGCGCCGTCGAGACGGCCGAGTATCGTAAATCCCGAATCTCCGATGCGGCGTTCCAGATCCAGCCCCATGCAGGGACCGATGCCCCAGACGTTGTTGGTGTCGCGACGCTCGAAGATGCCGCTGGCTCCCGGGGCCTCGGCTTCGGCCAGGGTTTCGTCCGCCCGCGAGTCGAAGTAGACGTCCATGCCTCGCAGGCCGAAGTGCCACTTTGACCACCAGCTACAGATCGAGATTTCATTGCTGGCGTACTGCAAATCGGCGATTTGGATATCGAGACGGCTCACGAGCGAGGCCGGCCCGTCGGGAGCAGAGCCCGGTCCTTCGATGGTTCCTGTCCCCCGCGAACCAATGAACCGATAGGAGATGTCGAACTCGCCGAACCCGTCCGGCAAGCGATAGCCGAGCTCCGCGCGGGGCGACCCGGTCCAATCGAGGCGGGCGCTCCCCACCGCGACGCGGCTCGTCACGAGGCCCAGCGTCACCGTGTCGTGGATGCCGTTGCTGACGTGGGGAAGATCGACGTCGACCTCGACGTCGGCCACCCAGCCGGGCTGCGGCAAGCAGAACGGATCGATCCGCGGGTCGCAGTCAAAGTACGGACACTCCGGCGTCGAGCACGTGTAGGTCGGCGTTGCCGGCGTATAGAGCGATGCGGGAGTATCGGGAGCGTTCGGCAGACCGGTCAGGAAGGGAGTCTCGTTCCCCGTCGAATTCGTCGGCCCGGAAGTGGGCGCCGGAGGCGCCATCGACACCCAGCCGGGCTGTTGAGCCGAGGCTCCTGCCGCGTCCGCGAGTAGCACCGTCAGAACGCACAGCGGCACGGCCGCTCGGACCCAGCCGCTGCGCCCACAGGGCTTCTGCGACGCGCGCGGGTTGTTGCGCGATCGCGCGGAGCGGCTTTGGCGTGCGAGGATTTCGTTTTGGGGAATCATGTCCGACCTCTGTGGCAGATGTTGTCTGATGCTTCGCAGATGCTCGCTCGTCCCGAACGGTGTTGGGCCTAGTTGGCCGAATGCGTGTCAAAGGTGAGAGGCACAAACGGTTTGTCGACGCTCTGAGCCGACGCCGGCACGATTGAATTGCCCGCCGTGGCGGAGTTGCCCGCGGCGTTCACCACTCCCCCGACCGCGGTGGGAGAGGGGTTAGTGGACTTTGCGACACTCCCGGGTTGGACGCCGTTGACAAGCACGCGACCGACCGCCGACGTGCCAGGTTGCACGGGCGCCGCCTTGGGAACCGCCGCGACCATCTGTTGTCGCGGAGTCGCCGTCGAAGCAGCGGCGAGCGATCGAGGCGCGTTCGAGGATGTCTCGAAGTGGATCAGCGGCTCGCCGGGCGCGCTCGGATGGCAGCAGGGGAACGGCAACAGAACGCCCAGATCGGGCAGTGCCGGGACCGCTTGCGGATCGGCCAACTGGAAGATGTCGTCCGATTGCAGCACGTCGGCCACGCTGACCGCCGATGTCCAGAGACTGCTGAGCACGCCCAGGTAAGTCGTGACGAAACCGGCCAGAGTCTGCTGGGCGCCGAACAGATCGCTGAACGCGGCGCTCGGATCGAGCTGTCGGCGTTCGAGCACACCACGATAGGCGCGAACCTGGTCGGGCAGAATGTGGTTGCGATAGTAATCGAGCGCCTGGAGGTTTGTTTTGTAGCCGTTGAAGTTCGTGGCCAGCGCGTTGGTGAGAGCCATCTCGACACGATGCGACTCCTCGGTGGCGCGCACGAGCGCCGCTTCGGCCGACATGATATTGCCCTTGTTCTGGTCCCAAATCGGCAAGGGGAAGGTGATCGTGGCGGTGGGCACCAGCGCTTTCGGCGGGACCTCGTAGTCCTTCAAGAGAGCAATGTTGAAATCGAAATCCGGGATTGGCGTGACTTGCGCGAGCTTGAGCTGGTATTTGGCCTTGTCGAGGCCGTTGCGCGCGGTGAGCACGTCCGTGTGATTCTTCAGCACGTAGTTGAGGACGGTGTCGTAATCGAAATACGGGATGACGGCGTCGATCCGCCCCTCGACCTGAGTCAACGGCAGTTGCCGTTGGCCGATGGTGGTGACGACCTGCTTCCAGGCATAGAGGTAGTTCTGGATCGACTGGTCATAGGAGAGGCGGGCCGAGTAGGCCTGCGCCCGCAGGGCCATCGGCTCGTACGAGGCAGCGTTGCCCGCCTGCAACAAGCCCGTGTGCAGGACGTAGACCTCGTCGGTGAACTTGGCGAGCGCCCTGTTCACTCGAACCGTCTCCTTTGCCACTAACAGCGCGTAGTAGGCCTGACGAACACGCGTCGCCAGATCGCTGCGAGCCCGCCGCAACGCCAGTTCGGCGTTCTGCAAATCCATCTCCGCCGAGGCCGAGGCGAGCTTGAGCTTTCCGGCGGTTTTAATTGTCTGGTCGATGAACGGACCCTGCGCACTGGGCACGCTGCCGTCGTTGGACGGCGTGATCTGCCAGCCGGTGTTCGGGTTCGGATAGGCCCGCGCCTGGATCAGGGCACCGCGAGCGGCTTCGACGTCGGACGCGGCTTGCCGCAACTCGGGACTGTTGCCGGCGGCAATGAACTGCAGATCGGAAAGGGAATAAGCGCGCCCCTCGGGGCTCTGCAGGGCGACCGGTTCCACAGCCAGCGGCGGAAGCTTGGGAAAGATCTTGTCGATCGCGCGTTCTTTGGCCTCCGGCTCCTTTGGAATCACAATGGCCTTGGCTTCGGATCCGGGCAGTTCGGGCGGAATCTTCGGTTCAAACTTCTTCGGCTGCTGCTGCGCCAGCTCCTGTGCCAGGTCCTCTTCGTAGGACGCCTGCAGGAGCTTCGAGGTCTTTACATCGAGCTGGGCGGAGGATTGCGACTTGGCACCGCTGGCCGGCGCCTTCCCATCAGACGGCGACGCTGCCGGGGCCGGAGCCGTGCCTTGCGGCGCTGGGACGGGCGACTCGGCAGCGGGAGCCGCAGCGGGCGGCGCGGCTGCAGGTGGGAGCGCTCCCGCAGGCATCACGTCGTAGGGATGAGACACCAGGTTGGCAACCGTCCCGTCGGTGCGTTCGCGGGCGTGATACAAGCACCCGCTCAGCGACACGATGACGCAACAGGCGAGCAACTCGCGGATCGACATGGACCAACCCCCTCGCAAATCCGACTCAGGGCGCGTGATGAACTTCGTCTGGGCAACTTGCGGTGACTAATCCGGGCATGGCGGTTTTCAACGGCGTGCGCATCGCACCGAAAATGCGGACAATGGGAGATCGTCCAGACTTTTCGGTCGTAATGAGAACCCGGGCATTCGAGCGTCAGAACCGCACAAGGTTGCCTAGTCGAAGGCTTTTTGATTGAAGTTTCGCGCACGAAGTGAGCAGATTTCGCACGGCACGGTGGCCAACGCTCAGCTGCAGCCACTTTTGCGGTCGGGTTTTCGGGCAATCTGCCCGGAGTGTGAGGGCGCCTCATGAAATCAGAAGCGAGCAAGCCGAGTCGCTGAGGCCTACGTCCCGCGCTCATGTATTCGCCGCGAAATGACGCCGGCGAGGTAGCCCCCCTTGAAGCCCGCGTCGATGTTCACGACGCAGACGTTCGAGGCACAGCTATTAAGCATGCCCAGTAGCGCCGCGATGCCGCCGAAATTCGCGCCGTAGCCGACGCTGGTCGGCACCGCGACAACCGGGCAGCTGACCCAGCCCCCCACCACCGAGGGGAGCGCTCCCTCCATGCCCGCGACGACCACCACAGCGTCAGCCGAGTCGAAGCGATGCTTTTGCAGCAGGAGCCGCTGCGGTCCGGCAACGCCGATGTCCACAATCAGCTCGGCTCCGCAGCCCATCCAGCGCAACGTCTCGAGCGCTTCTTCGGCCACGGGACGGTCGCTCGTGCCGGCGGTGATGACAAAGACGGAACCGACCGGCGGCTTGGGCGTAGACCAGGGAATGCGGACCGTGCGCGCGATCGGATTATGAATGGCGGCGGGAAATCGCCGCAGCAGGGCCGCGGCTTGTTCCGGAGAAACTCGCGTGGCAAAACCCCGTTCGCCGTGCAGGGCTTGCGCCTCGAGAATGGCAACGACGGCCTCGGCCGACTTCCCCTCGCTGTAGACAACCTCCGGAAATCCGCAGCGGCGGCGGCGATCGAGGTCGACGTGCGCTTCCTCGATGTCGACAGTGATCGGGGCGACGTCGCCGGCAGCCTGCTCGACGGCCGCTTCTACGGAGAGATGTCCGTCGCGAACTCGGTGGAACAGCGAGGCGAGCCGCGTGATTCCGCTCGACACGGTTGGTTTTTCGTCTTTCGCCAAGGCTTCCGCCTCGATTCTCTGTCCTGCCGGCCCGATTGTTTCCGAACCGCTGCGTGCGTGTGCTCGTCGGTTGCGGCTACAATAACGATTTTACGAAGCCGCGCATCGGCGGCAAATCCTCTATCGGAAGCGGTGAAATGCGAATTGGGTTTGGGAAATTGATGGCAGCCTCGGCAGTCGTTGTCGCGGGGCTCGTTTGGCTCTTGATGTCCAACCGACCGACCATTTCGTCAAATTCTTCGGAGTCGCCCACGGCCGGCTCGGCCAATCAGCAGGAGAAGACGCTGACGCTTTACTACGCAGCCGGGCTGCAGGCGCCGGTCAACGAAATTACGACGGCCTACGAAGCGTCGCATCACGTTCATGTCGAAACCGAGGTCGGAGGCTCGGGCACGCTGTTGAGCCAGATTCTTGTCAGTGGAGGAGACGTGTTTCTGGCCGCCGACAGGTTCTATTTGGACGAGGCCTCGCAAAAAAATCTCGCTCCGCTGATTGTTCCCGTCGCATACCAGTTTCCCGTGATCGTGGTGCACAAGGGCAATCCGAAACGGATTTCCGCACTCAAAGACTTGCTGAAGCCCCAGGTGCGCGTCTCACTGGCCGATCCGCAGCGTGCGGCGATCGGCAGGGCCGTGGGCGACTTGCTGGAGAAAGACGACCGCTGGGAGCCGCTTTGGAAGAAAGCCGTGACTCATACAGCAACGGTCAATGAAGTCGCCACCAACGTCAAGCTGGGGGGGGCCGACGCGGGCATCGTTTGGAATACGACAGCCGCGCAAGTCCCCGACCTGGAAGTGGTGCGGGTCCCCGAATTCGATAGCGCCAAAAGCGAGATTGCCGCCGGACTGCTGAAGTCGTCAAAGGATCCGCAAGCGGCACAGGAATTCCTCCGCTATCTCACAAATCCGGACGAGGGGCTGAAAGTCTTTGCCAGGCATGGGTATGCGGTCGCGGTGACCAAAGCACCAGTGCCGCGCTGAGCACGGCCACTGTTCGTCGAGATTCTGACCGGTCTGAGCCTGGCACGGGAGCCCGTCATGGCCTCACGTTCTCCCTCCGCCCCCAAGTCGGACGTCCCCTTTTACACGGCGCTCGCAATCCTCGGGGGAAGCTACATCCTGTTGATCGTGGGGATGGTCGCGGCAGAGCTTGGCTACGCGCGGTTCGGGGATTTCGCTCGTATCTTCGCCGACGAGAACATTCGCTACGCGGTGCGGCTGAGCGTAATCTCCTCGACAATCACCACGATCCTGGCGCTTTGGGTCAGCGTGCCGATCGCCTATTTGATGTCGCGCAGCGATTTTCGCGGGAAGCAACTGGTGGACGCGATCGTCGATGTCCCGATTGTGCTGCCGCCCCTGGTCGTGGGGCTGTGTCTGCTGATTCTTTTTCGCCAGACGCCGTTGCGGGCCTTCGACGATCGCTGGCCCGTGGTGTTCCACGTCCCCGCCGTCATCCTGGCCCAATTCGCCGTGGTGAGCGCGTTTGCGGTCCGCACGCTGCGGGCGACCTTCGACGAGATTTCGCCGCGGCAGGAGCAAGTCGCCCTGACGCTCGGCTGCGGGCGCGCCCAGGCCTTTTGGCTGGTAGTGCTTCCCGAGGCACGTTACGGGCTGCTTGCCGCCGGGACCCTGGCCTGGGCTCGGGCATTCGGAGAATTCGGCCCGGTGCTGGTCTTCGCGGGAGCGACGCGGCAGCGGACCGAGGTTCTGCCGGTGAGCGTCTATTTAGAGCTGACCATCGGCAATGTCGAGGGGGCCGTGGCCGTCTCGCTGGTGATGATCGTAGTGTCACTCGTTGTTCTGGTCACAGTGAGAATGCTCGTCAAAGGCCGCATCGACGCCGGCGCCATCGGGCGGATCTAACCCGGCCCGCACAAACGCCGCAAGGAGCGCACAGGGAAACCCACGGCGGGGCGATCCCCTCCGTGGGTTCTATGAAGAACGATGGTTGGACCCATCGGCTGTTGTCGCGGCCGAGTCGCCCGCGCTCAGGCGATCGAGCGCGCGATGAGCCGGCGAGCGAATCGGATCGCGCGGTGCCGCGCGTACCACTGACGTTTCACCCGGTTGGACGAATGCCGCCGCTTGCGGGTCCCGTCCGCCACGAAGACATTGCCCCTCGGATGGCTCATGCACGCTCGCAGCTTGGGAGCAAAACTGCCGTCGAACACGTCCCAGCACAATCCGACGCCGAACCGCGATCATGACAATCGCTTCAACTGTCGCGCCCTCTATCTTCGACCAGAGAGGCGCGACTGGCCTTTAAAACGGCGTGAAACCGCGTAGGGAGCGGCGGCGCGCGGCCAAACAATCTGTGCAGGCAATCCGGGAAGCTTGTTCGCATTCCGGCTTCGCATGAAATCGCGCAAAGCGGCGAAATGAGCGAGACTTTGCCGACTCTTGACCCGGATCGCACGCTCCGGCTCTGGGGCTGACACGGGGCACCGAACTTGTTATGAACCCCGCTCGCGGCACGGCTGCCGCGTATCCTTGCCAATAATCTTGCATTCAGAGATTGACCCAACCGGGAGACATGGATGGGCGTTCCCGTATCGCAAATGCTGACGGTCGCACGATATGTGATCGCCAAGAGGCTCCGCGGCGAAAAGCGGTATCCCCTCGTGCTGATGCTCGAGCCCCTCTTCCGCTGCAACCTGGCCTGCGCGGGCTGCGGCAAGATCCAGTACCCGGCCGAAATCCTCAAAAAGCAGCTCTCTCCCCAAGAGTGCTTTCACGCGGTCGATGAATGCGGCGCGCCGATGGTGTCGATTCCGGGGGGCGAGCCCCTCTTGCATCCGCAAATCGACGAGATCGTCGCAGGGATCGTCGCTCGCAAGAAATACGTTTATCTGTGCACCAACGCCTTGCTCTTGGAGAAAAACCTCGAGCACTTCAAGCCATCGAAGTACCTCAGTTTCTCGGTGCACGTCGACGGGCCCCGCGAAGAGCATGACGTCGCGGTCTGCCGCGAAGGAGTCTTCGACGTCGCCGTGCGCGCGATCCGCGCGGCGGTCGCGGCCGGTTTCCGCGTGACGACCAATACGACGATGTTCAACACGGCACATCCGCGGCGGATGCGCGAGATGTTCGACAGACTCACCGATTTGGGGGTCGAGGGAATGATGATCTCGCCCGGCTACCCCTACGAAAAGGCGCCGGATCAAGAGCACTTCCTACATCGCAATCAGACGATCGAGCTCTTTCGCCGCACGCTCGCGCGGCCCAAACGCCGCTGGGTCTTCAATCAGTCTCCGCTGTTCATCGAGTTCCTCAAGGGGAACTGGGAGCTGGAATGCACGCCGTGGGGCAACCCCACGTACAACATCTTCGGCTGGCAGCGACCCTGCTATCTGCAGCAGGAGAGCTACTGCAGCACATATCAGGAGCTGCTCGAGACGACCGACTGGAGCGCGTACGGCCGCCAGAGCGGAAACGCCAAGTGCCAGGACTGCATGGTCCACTGTGGCTACGAGCCGACGGCCGTGTCGCAGACGTTCGGATCGTTGCGCGGCCTGGCGGCCGCCGCGCGGCTAACGCTTGTGGGCGCGTGGAACGACCGTGAGCCGTCGAGCGACGATCCCGTGACGCTCGCTCCGCCGCCAGTGCTTTATCAGCTTCACAAGCCGGAAAGTGCGGGGCGTCGCGAGCCGGCGGAATCAACCGTCCGGTCGCGCGCCGCCTGAACTGCGGCGCCGCCGGCGGGAAAACAAAACGGCCGAGGAGAAGATCCTCGGCCGTTTCGCTTCACGGCAGTTTTGCGCTAGCGCTCGCTCTCAACCGTCATAATGCACCACGACGACGCCATGTCTCGACGTGATGTTCACCGCGTATTTGCCGTAGTCGTAGCGAACCTTCGCGCCGTCGTGCTTGACGCAGATCTTCGGGCAGCCGCAGGGCGGCACGCAGATCTCGACCAGCACGCATTTTGGCGGACCGCACGATGAACAGGGATCCTTCCCCGCGCACGGATCGCGCGCGGCAACGACCATCGGCACGGCACACGGCGCAATATGACGCTTGTCGTGATACCGGACCCGGGGGTAGAGCGCGACTCCCGGAGCCATCACGACCGGCGGACCTCCGGCCGCCGCCGGTCCCGTTGCGGGGACCGGCTGCACCGAGGGGGGCAGCGGCTGAGATGGCGCGGGCATCGGCCCCGGCGGAACCGCTCCCTCGATGCCCGGAGCGGGCGGAGGCGCTTCGAGCCCTTCCGCATCGGCCATCGGGACCGTCCCGGAAATCGAGGGAATCGTTGGCTGTTGCCACAGATTCTGGCTCGGGGACCGGTCCCAAGGCCGCTCATCGGCTACCAGTGTCGCGGCGCCGATCAACGCTCCGGCAAGTGAGGCAAACCCGATCAGACATTTGTGCATGCAGTGCTCCTTCTAGTTTGCTGACAGAACCCGTCGAGACCAATTCGATCCTTCGGCCTGGCGAGCCACCCTGCCCTGCGCCCTCGGCAAACTTTGCTGGCGTCTTGGCCCGCTCGTTTCGACGAACTTGACAATCATGCGGCACCAAAGGATCGGCGGTGGTTCAACGCAATTCGCAGGCAGGCCCGTCGCGGGCGCGGAATCTGGCACGGACGCGGCTTGGGGAAACTTTTCCCGCCGTCCTTTTAGCGCGGCCCACTACAAACATGGCTGCAGCTCACGAAGAATAGGGAATGCGGATCGAAGCGCCCAGTCAGCGACCGCTCCGCGACCGACGGCCGCCGTGTTCTCTTTTCGGCTGTCGCCTCGCCCGAAATGCTTCGCGTCCGAGCGATCGGCCGAATGCGAGGCGGAACGCCGCCGCCGGTGCTCGACATCCGGAGAATTCCCGGCTCGACGGGTGGCGGGGATCTTCGGCCAGGACTAAACTCACAACGTCGGCGCGCGCTGCGGGTTGGGACATATCGGCTGGTCGCGTCGAGGACTCTCATGTCTGCTCACCCTGACGATCGCAGGTCTTCCTCCGAAAACGCGCCGGCTCAGGCCGGGATGCGGCTGCAGAGATTTCTTGCCGCCACGGGGCTCGGCTCGCGCCGTAAATGCGAAGAATTCATCGTGGCCGGCCGGGTCAGCGTAGACAGTCAGGTCGTCCGCGATTTGGGAACGCGCGTCGACCCCCAATCGCAAGAGGTCCGCGTCGACGGAGAACTCGTTCACCGCGATCCACTGCGCTACTTTTTGCTGAACAAGCCGCGCAGCTACTTGTGCACCAGCAGCGATCCGGCAGGCCGCCCCCGCGCGATCGACCTGGTGCCGGCGGGCAAGCTGCGGCTGTTCACCGTCGGCCGGCTCGACGAAAGCAGCGAAGGCCTGGTCCTGGTGACGAATGACGGCGAGTTGGCTCACCGGCTGGCCCATCCGAGGTTCCAGGTGCCGCGCACTTACGCGCTGCAAGTGGCCGGGCGCCCCACGGCCGAGACCTTTGCCGCACTCAAAGAGGGGCTTTATTTTCAAGAGGGGCGGTTTCGCGTCCGCTGGGTGAGGCGCGTTGGCACCAGGGGAAACAGCACGTTCCTCGAGGTGGGACTCACTCACGGCCATAACCGCGAGATTCGCCGGCTGTTTGCCCGCCTTGGACATAAGGTGATGCGCTTGCGACGCGTGGCGTTCGGTCCGCTCGCGTTGGGACGCCTGGCCGAGGGGCGGTTCCGTCCGCTGACCGCGACGGAGCTGTCGGCCCTGCGCGAACTGGCTTCCAACCGGCGCCGCGGCCGCCGTGAAAAAATGCCCAAGAAATCTGCTTCGGGCTTGAAGCACGAGGAGCATTTTGCGGCCGGACCCCAACGCCGGCGCCAGGATCGAGCTGAAGTAGCACCTCGTTTTCGCACGGAGCGGGAGCGCGGCCGGTTTCGGCGCTCAACAACGCGCGACGGCCATCGCTCGGAGCGGTCGGGGTCGTTGCAGGGCGCGAAGCGCCGGGCTCGGCATCGCCCGGGCATTTCGCAAAAAGCGCGCAGCTCGAACGAACAGGGCTCTCGCGGCCAGCGGAAGCGTCGCCACAGAAATGCCTGACCCGCAATCCGCAATTTGCCCGCCGCGGTCGGAATCACCCCCGCCGAATCGATCGGCAATCCAGCAGCAAGTCCGCGTGCTCGCTCAGCGACAATTGGCCCGCGACACGTATGCGCTGGCTCTGGAAACGCCGCAGATTGCAGCCGCGATTCTGCCCGGCCAGTTTTTCATGGTGCGGGCCGTCGGGAACGTGGAGCCGCTGCTTGGGCGGCCATTCGCGCTGTACGACACGGTGATCAAAGACGGCCGGCCCGTGGGCGTCGAATTCGGATACACGGTGGTCGGAAAACTCACGGGCTTGATGCCATCGTGGCGTGCCGGCGACCTCGTCGAGATTTGGGGGCCGCTGGGCAACGGATTCCCACTGCCGGCCGGCGGACACCTCATGCTTGTGGCGGGCGGAATTGGCCAGACGCCATTTCTGGCGGTCGCTCGCGAAGCGCTGGGGCTGAGGAAATATGGACAGCCGCCGCGAGTGCTCTCGCAGCGGCCCCGCAAGGTGACCTGCTGCTACGGGGTCCGCTCGGCGGAATACCTGGCGGGGCTCGAGGATTTCTCCCAAATCGGTCTGGAAATGCGGCTCGCGACCGACGACGGCACGCGCGGCCATCGAGGCTTTGTTACCGACCTGCTGTCTGAATCGCTCACGGAGGGCGATCGGCCGGATGCCGTTTACTGTTGTGGGCCCGAGCCAATGATGCACGCCGCCGCCCGCATCTGCAGCGCCGCGGGCGTGCCGTGCTGGTTGTCGCTCGAGAGCCCGATGGCCTGCGGCTTCGGCGCGTGCTTCAGCTGCGTCACCGCGGTGCGCATGGAAAACGGCGAATGGGACTACCGCCGCACGTGCGTGGAAGGCCCGGTGTTTCCGGCCGATCGACTGGTGCTGTAAGCGCGCCGCGGGACTCACGTGCCGAGCACCGGCTCTGGCATGATTGCAAATGCCCGAATGAGACCGACGACCGTCGCCACAATTGCGCTTAGCATCGGATGCAGCAGTGTCCAGTCGGGCAATAGAAGCAGGGGTCCTGTGCCGAGTACCACCCCGGCAATGTCAACGGCGTAAATCACGGTGGCGTCGAGCTCCGCGGTAATCAGGGTAACGAACCAGCCCAAGAGAAAGGCTCGAAAGCGTGACGACGCGTTCCAGCGACGTGACAGTGCGACCGAGACCAAGGGGAAGATCGCAAGCCAAAGAGACACTGCGTAATTCGCTGGGTAAAAAATCCCTTCGATGTGCATCGGCATCGCTTCTGCTGCGACAATTGCGGCCGTGATCATATTGATTGCGGCAGCGGTCATAAGCTCTGCGAAGCGCCGATGAGATTCTGGGGAATGCCGGATCAAGAAATACCACGTCGTGAGAACCGGCAGGAAGACAACAAAGTTCCCGCTGGCGGGCCACCAGGCAGGAGCCCCGCCGTGCCCGAGTAATTCAGTGATCGTGAGCGAACCTGAGGAATCTCCCGCGTCATACTGCAGGAGGAACGCAGCGATAAATAGCAAGTGCGATACGGTGATCAGGATCATCCGCGAAACTTGGATGCCGCCGGACCGTGGTGACCTCGCTGAATGCGCTATGATGTGGACGAATGCGACGGCAGGCCACAGGCCGATGCCAATCAAGCTGAACCATCCGTGGCGCGTTTTCATTTGGACGCACAGGCAGAGCTCGACGACCAAAATGGCGATGAAGGTCAGCACCCATCTTGCAATCCTGGCCCCGCCTTGCGTCTCGCGGGCACGCTGGTCCAGCACCCAGACCACCCCGGACGAAGCAACGACCGGCGACAAGAGCCAAAGCCAGGCGCCGCTCATTTTTCCGGAGTTCAGCGCACCCTCGAGCCCGCCCCTCCAGATCGCCAGCCCGAACAAAAGCGTTGACAACACCACTAGGAGCCGCATGCAGGTGCTCACACTTTTGCCAGCTGCCGCTTATCGAAGCGCCTCTTTACTCATGCCAAAACCTGGGCGTCGCACGCCAGCGCTTATAACGCACGTTTCCGCGAATTCGCCAGATAACGCCGATTGGGACTACTGCCGCACCTGCATCGAAGGCCCGGTGTTTTCGGTCGAGCGGCTGGTGCTTTAGCTGGGTAAACGCCCGGC
>DASPSM010000039.1:0-8468 GCA_035623955.1 Planctomycetaceae bacterium | reverse complement strand
CCCGTTGGACCAGCCGCGCCCGATGGACGGGACACTCTCGCGGAGAAGGGGAAGTCCCAGCAATCAGTCCCAACCCGTGCCCCGGAGCCGCCAAAGGCCTGGGAATCAGTCCGCGGCCAGCGCGAGTAAAGGCCGCGCGCGATTTTGGGACACCGCGAGCAACCCCCCTCACCCCCAGCCGTTCTCCCGCAAGGGGAGAGGGGGGAAGAGTCGCAGGGTTGGCAACCAACTTGGGGATTCGGGCCCTCGAAGGGCTTAGGCAGCCTGCTCGGCTGCCCAACGGGCCAGCACGTCGGCGTTGACCGCGGTGAGATCCTCGCTCCACTCAAAGTCGCGGGTCACCATTTCGCGGGCGCCGATTCCGTTCTTGAAGGCGGCGGCCGCCACTCCCGCGGTCAGCACGGGTCCCATCAATCGCGGCAGCGGATCGGACCAGAGGAACTCATTCGTCGAGCGAGCGCCGAAGAAATGCCGGCACCATTCGCTGACGCCCGGGAAACTCGCGGTGTGCCGAAACAGCGTCCAGAACAGCCAGAAGCGGAAAGTATAAGAGCGGCCGCGCACCGCCTCGATGGGACCGGTTTGGGGATCGAAGTAGGCTTTCGCGAAGCGTGGATCGTCCTTCAGGAGATACATGCCCCCCGTCAGCCGGGGATTGCACTCGATCGCCGCAATGCGACCGGAGGCATCTTCGATGAAATCGAATCCAACCTGTCCCGTGTATTTAACGGCCTCGATGAATGTCCGGACCCACTCGAGGACCGCGGGCTGTTCGACGCGGCGATAAACGACAGTCGGCCCGAAATTGTGGCAGAAATCCGTGGCGTAAGTCGCATGGGCCGCGATCCGCCCGCGGTGCGCGATCGTGAAGGTCGCGTAGGGGCGGCCGGGGAGATACTCCTGTGCGATCCAGGGGCGCCGGGCCGTCGGCTCGACGCCATCCAGCGCCTCGATCCCCTGCGGACGCACAACGGTTTGCGCAGCGAATCGCGAATAGACCGGTTTGTAGACGGTGCGGTTCGCATCGCGCTGGGCAAACACGCGGACGAGCTCGTCACGACTGGCGATCCGCGCGGTCTGGGGAGCCGACAATCCCAGCTGCTGCGATTTTTCGATGAAGAGCCACTTATCGTGCAGGGCAATCAACGTTTCAAAGCTTGGTGCAAAGAGGGCGGGTCCGTCCTTGCGGGCAGCTTTTGCCTGGGCCAGGTAGAAGACTTCCTCGTAAATCGGGATGATCAACTCGACCGAATGGCGCTCGGCAATCTGCCAAATGGCGTTGAGCCACGCGGAGGTCCGTCGGGCCGGCGACGGCACGTGGAAATACCGCGAAACCGCAGACGAGTATCGGCACAAGGTGTGCGGCCACGCATCGGCCACCAGCACCCGAAAGCCCTCCGCATGGAACCGACGGGCCAATGCCAGCGCGTACGTTCCGCGACCGGCCGTCAACAACAAAGTCCGCATGAAGCGACCCGCGCAGGCTGTCTGACTTGGGACGAAGAGCGATCCGCGAAAGAGCGTGTCGGCCCAGAGTTTTCGTCCTGTCGGGCAGCGGGTGATGAAGAGGAGTTCGGCCTGCGTGAGAACCGCGATCTTCCGAAACAAGAGTCCTCACGAAACGAACGACGTGATCCGCATTTGCGTTCGAACCGGCGGCAGAAAGATCGTTGCCGCCGCGACGTCTTGACGGTTTTTCTCGCGCGCGACCAAGCGGCAAGCGCGAGATTTGGCGGAGGCCGTCGACTCGAGAGGAATCAGACGGCGCGAATGATCGCGGCTGCGCTTTGGCCCATCGCAGTGCGATTGACCGTCAGCGCCGTTTTTTTCCGCAGATCCAGCGGTTCGCTGTGCACGACCCGCAGCCGAAAACGCGGATCGGGGGTCTCGTAGTTGAGCGTCATCGGCAGCGTCCCGCGCTCCAGAGCCAGCAAGCTGCCGGCGAGCTCCACAGCGCCGGAACCTGCGTCAAAGTGGCCGAAATAGCTCTTCATGGCCGTGACGGGGATCGATTCAACTTCATGATCGAAAGTGCGACGAAACGCGCACGCCTCGACGAGGTCGTCCCGTTGCGTGCTCTTGCCGTGGGCGTTGATGTGCCCGAGGTCTGCTGGCCGCAGCGATGCCTGGCGCATGGTCGATCGGATGGCGCGGACCAATCCGGTGCCTCCGTTCCCGTTGGAGGTGCCGGTCCCGTCGCAACCCGCGGCGACACCCAGCACTTCGGCGTAGATCCGCGCCCCGCGCCTGACCGCGTGGCTGTAGCGCTCGACGACGAAGGCGGCGCCCCCTTCGCCCACGATCGTCCCGTCGCGATCGAAATCGAACGGGCGGCACGCCCGGTCCGGCGCGTCGACCCGCCGCGAAAGCCCGTCAAACAGGCTGAGTTTGGCGATGTCGACGGGATGCACGTTGGAGCTGGAAGCACCGACGACCATGCAGTCGGCCGCTCCGCGCTCGATCACGCCGACCGCCTCGGCCAGGGCCAACAGGGCCGACGATTCGCGGCAGGTGATGGTGTTGTTGGGGCCGCGCGCGTCGAACTCGATCGAAACGTGGCAGGCAGGCATATTCGGCAACTGACGCAAGAACCAGAGCGGACAGATTTCCCCCATGGCCCGCTCGTCGAATCGCTCGTACGCGAAAGAGCCGTTTTCGTCGGTCGACGCCGCAACGGCGTCCGCGAGTTCCTGGGGCGTCGTCGAGATCCGGCCGGCACCAAACGAAACGCCAAGTCGATCGGGATCGACGGCGCCTCGCACCAGGGCGGCATCATTCATGGCCAAGGTCGAGGCCGCGACACCCAGCTGAATGTCCCGCGACATCACCTTGATCAGCTTTTTGTTGGTGATGTACTGCTCGGGGGCGAAATCATGAATCTGAGCGGCCAGCCGGGTGGGGAGATTATCGCTGCGGAAGCCGCGGAGATAGCCGATCCCGGACCGGCCCAGCATCAGGCTCTGCCAGAACGCATCCTTGCCGATGCCGATCGGGGACACCACCCCGACGCCAGTGATGACAATCCGAATTGGAGTGTCCCCAGCCTGCATGTGAGGTCCCAGCGGCCGAAACTCAGCTTCAGCCGCAAGCACCATGAAACGGCTTGTTCGACTCTTCGACGGTGTCCCGCCGTCGACGAGCTGGCAAGCTCGATTCAGTTTCGCCCTACGACACGCCTTGGTTTGCGGAATGCGCTGCGCGCAATCCACAATCGGTTTTCAGCCGAACCTATTAGTTTATCGGCAATCCCCGCGAGCGGGGGAGACGACTCGTTCAGCAAACGAATGGACTGACTTCGTCAACCAGTTCCACTCAACGCCGAGGGCTGCGTGCTACCTCGCGGGTGACCACCCGCTGTAGCCGTAACCCGTGATCCCCATGCGAGTTCGCTAGCCTGACCTCAACTCCAGATTAGACACCGGGTGCCGAAGGACGTCAAGGATAAACCGCTGCAATCGCCAGAATGCGGCCACTCGCCGGGTTCGATAGAATCGGTTGTTCCGATTCTCGAGAAAGGCCGTGCCCCTCCCGTTTGGGGTCGAGCAAGATCGAGCGGGTTTCACCGGCTCGAGGCAGCCCGCAGCGGCATGCAGCGCGAAAAAAACAGCCGGGAGAATTCCCGCGGTGGGGCAGGAACCACAAGAATTCAGCGTCCGGCTGCCTAGGCCATTTTACCGGGCGCGAGACGGGCTTGCAAACTGCGGGCGCGACTGACGTAGAATGCCGCAGCGCGATCGAACGGCCCGACGATCGAGCACGCGAGAGTGGCGGAATTGGCAGACGCGCCAGACTTAGGATCTGGTGCCGAAAGGCGTGGGGGTTCGAGTCCCCCCTCTCGCAATTCTTTTCTGGCCACGGAACCTCGTGGTTCGGAGAGTGTTGAGGACGACTCGCTCAAAACTCGCCGCGTCCCGCAGGTCCTTGTAGAGCCCTTGAATTCACCATTCTCACCGCACTTGCGCCGAGAGCATTGCGATTTGCAAGTCCCTATTGCGTTTTTCGGGGTTCTGAACTACAAGACGAAAGCCCCGAGGTAGTTTTTGGCCTCAGACAGGGAAGTCAGGGCCAAGACCCATCCAGAGCGCCGTCCGGTGGCACGATCAATGGGCCGCCCCGGCAGGCGGAGAACCGCCCCTCACGCGCACGGAGCCTTCGGGATTCTGCCCGGCATGGATGCCGACCGAATCGGCCGCTTTGTGCAATTCTGCGGAGGGAGGGCTTTGTAACGCTTCCCGCAAAGCGACCAGAACCGCGTCGCACGACCCAATGCGAACGAGGTTCGAACAAGGATGTCACTTGCCGGAAAGGAGGCCTCGGTCGTGTTAGTTCTCACCCGCAGGGAAAACGAAAAAATACTCTTGCCCGACGTGGGCGTGACTGTCGAGTTGATGGCGGTCACGGGAAACCGCGCCCGTCTGGGCATCAGTGCGCCGGATAACATTCGCATCTTGCGAGAGGAAGTTGCGGCCAGCCAGACCGCCCTCAAGCAAGCGATGGCGCGCGGCCCGGTCTCGCGCGAGTTTGCCCACGCTCTCCGCAATCGACTCAACGCCGCCCTGTTGGCGAGCGAGACAGTCCGGCTGCAAATCGATGCCGGACAACTCTCAGAGACCTCGGTCTCGCTCGATCGCATTGAGGCCGAGCTGAGGGCAATTGCCGCGATGGTGCAGGGAAATTCGCCAGCGGCGCCTGCCCCCGCGCTCGCAACGTCTGCCGCCCATCGCCCCTGGAAGGCCCTGGTCGTGGAAGACGACGCGAATGAAAGCCTGCTGCTCGCGGGCATTCTGCGAATGACCGGATACGAAGTCGACGTCGCCGGAGACGGAGCCGACGCGCTCGACTATCTGCACTCGCACGCGCGGCCCGACGTTGTGCTGCTGGACATGAAGCTGCCCAAACTCGACGGGGCCACGACGCTGGGTCGCATTCGCCGGGATCCCAATCTCGACGGGATGAAGGTCTACGCCGTCAGCGCCACGCCGCCCAAGCGGTACGGCGTGAAGACGGGTCCTGGCGGCATCGACCGTTGGTTCTGTAAGCCCCTCGATCCGCGGGAACTGGTCCGACAGCTCGACACGGAGTTGAGCGCGGCCGGTCGCTAGGGCCTGCGCGCGACACGGGTGGCTGCTGGTAGGCTGTTGAGATCGACGACGGTGCCGACGCGCCGCGCCGGTCGATCAGCTCGCGCCGTTGTCGGATCGGCTCACTTTCACCGCGGGTCAAGGGCCGGCTCACTTTGAAAGACATCTCCGTGCAGCCACAACATCATGTCGAGCCACGCGCGACTCACGATTTTGACCAGACGCGGAACCTGGCTTTCGACTTCGATCGACCCACCGACTTGCCGCTGGCGCCCGCCGACCCCCATGCAGCCTTCCAACCGGCCCCCGTAGAGCCTTCCATCCCAAGACACTGGAACACACACGGCGTGGACATCAGCGAGAGTTTGCAGCGGGCCGTCGAAGTTTGCGAGGCGGCCTTCGGAGACATTGTGGACAAGAGTGCCGACGGCGTGGTCGTCTTGAACCCCGTCGGCACGATCTGTTTTGCAAACGCGGCCGCCGAATCGATGCTCGGCCGCTCGATGGATCAACTTCTGGGAGAGCCGTTCGGAATACCGGTGAGATCGGGCGAAACGGTCGAAATGAATCTCCCCTCGCCCGATTTCGAGCCTCACGTTGCGGAAATTCGCGTGGTCGCGACGCGCTGGCAGGGGGAGCCGGCGCTGTTGGCCACGCTCCGCGACGTCACCAAGCGCAAGCTGGCCCAGCACCGCCGCGACGAATTCCTGGCCATTCTCTCGCACGAGCTGCGCAATCCGCTGGCGGCCATTTCCAACGCAGCCAGTCTGCTGGGCCGCGACGATTTGGACAAAGATGCGTTCCAGAACGCCCGCACGGTCATCGAAAGGCAGTGCGGCCAGATGACCAGGCTCCTGGCCGATCTCTTGGATGTCTCGCGAGCGGCGCGGGGCAAGATCGAATTGCGCAAAGGCTGTATTGATCTCGTCGACGTCATGATCGAAGCCGGCGACGCGATCCGTCGCGAGGTCGACGAGGCCGGGCAAACGCTCTCGGTCGTTTCGACCGAAGATTCGATCCCGGTCGACGGCGATGCCGTCCGGCTGCAGCAAGTGATCGTCAACCTGTTGTCCAATGCGTCCAAATTCTCCGGTCCGGAAACCACGATCAAACTGACCGCCGGCATCGAGGAAGACGAGGCCGTGATTCGAGTGCGCGATCAGGGGATCGGCCTTTCGCCAGAAATGTTGGAGGCGGTCTTCCAGCCGTTCATGCAGATCGACGCGTCAATGGACCGGTCGGACGAAGGCCTGGGTTTGGGACTGGCGATTGTCGATGGGCTGGTGCGACTGCACGGCGGCACGGTCCGCGCCGCCAGCGAAGGACGCGGAAAAGGGAGCGAATTCTGCGTCCGCCTGCCTCTTTCAAAATCGCGTCCCGAAGCTGCGCCCGCCTCTCCGATCGCCGACGAGGGCGAACCGTTGCGGGTGGTCATCGTCGAGGACAACTCCGACGTCCGTTCGATGCTCAAAACGTTGCTCGAATACGTCGGGCATCGTGTCGAGATCGCCAGTGACGGCCTTGCCGGCGTCGAGCTGATCGAGCGCACGCGTCCCGACGTTGCGCTGGTTGATATCGGGCTGCCCAAAATGAACGGCTACCAGCTTGCCAGTCGCATCCGCCGCAACGAGGCGCACCGCAACGTTTATCTCGCCGCGCTGACGGGCTACGGTCAGCCGGCCGATCAGGAGAAGGCACTCTCGTCCGGGTTCGACGCGCATCTTGCCAAGCCAGTCAGCCTGGAACATCTGCGCAAGCTGCTCGCCTCGCGCCGTCACTCGCGCGCCACCGCATAAGGCTGCGGCGAAGCCCGGAGCACGTTCACAAGACGCGCGCTCGCGTGCGCAGGCCGCGCCTCGATCAGCCTGTCAGCCTACCGAACAGACGCCATCGGCAAGCACAAATAAGGGCCGCTTCATCGGGGCTCTCGCGTCACCCGGAGCCGGTGAAGTTTGCAAGCAGCGTCCTGCTTCCGCAGACCCTTGGCATACCAGTTGCACCCGCGGTTTGAGTGCTGGTTCCATAATTAGCTGCAGGCTGGTCGGCGGCTGACCAGCGGACCCGATTGGGAGAGATCCGATGAAATTGATTTCTGCGACCTTGCCCCTCGCCGGCACGCTTGCCATGTTTGTCACGCTTGTCGGCTGCACACAAGAAAGCAACCCGGGCGGCCCTGGGGCATCCGCCGTTAACAAAACCAAAGAGACGTCCCGGACGGACTCCAAGGGGAACACGACCGAAGAAGTTGTGACGACGAATAAACCGGTCGTTACCGACAAGGCGAACACCTTCACTTTGCACGCTCCAATGATGGCGACCACTCTCGACACCGGGAAGAAGCGCGACGTCGATCTGTCTATCAGGCGCGGCAGCGATTTCAAGCAGAGTGTCAAGCTCGAATTCAAAGCCCCGGCTGGCGTGACCGTGACGCCCGCCATGGCCACAATTCCGGCTGGGCAGGATAAAATCACCGTGACGCTCGAGGCGAGCAAAGACGCAGCGGCGGGCAAGGGCCGCGTGGAAGTGACAGCCGTTCCCGAAAGCGGTCAGTCGGTGTCGCTCGAAATACCTGTCGAAGTCAGACAATCGACTTAGACCGGAGAATTGCAGCCTGCGCTTGGTTGATTGACGAGCCTCTGATCGTTGTCTTCTTGCCAGCCGAGCTGGAAGGCAGACGAGAAACATCGTCTGAAAAAAAGTTCGGCTGGCAGCCATCTCGGGCGCCGGCTGCGAATAAAAACACAAGGCGGGGCGGCGGACCCGCGACCGCGGAACCGGTTGCAACGCCAGCCGAGCCTTGTGTTTTTGTCTTCCGCGGGAGGGCGAAGCTCCTGCTGAGTCATTGTTAATGCGGCTCAAAGGCAGCTCGGCAGGAGCCTCGCCCTCCTGTTTGCCAGCTTCCCCTCGCCGCTGTTCCGCCCGCGCCGCTTCCGCCATAATTGACCCATGTTTGTCGATCGGGTCACCATCTATTGCCAGGCGGGGGACGGCGGCTCCGGCTGCATGAGCTTTCGTCGCGAGGCTCGGGTTCCGCGCGGCGGTCCCGACGGCGGCGACGGGGGCGACGGCGGGGACGTCATCGTGCTAGCCGATCTGAACGTCGGCAGCCTGGGCAACATCGTCGGCCACAAGCACTGGCGGGCGGAGCGCGGCGAGCACGGCATGGGCTCGCTGATGACCGGCAAGCGCGGCCAGGACGCCGTCATCCGGGTCCCGCCCGGAACTTTGGTCCGCGACGCCGATCGGGGCTTCCTACTCAAGGACCTCGACCGTGACGGTGATTCAGTCGTCGTGGCGCGGGGCGGAGAAGGGGGCCACGGCAACAAACACTTCGCGACTTCGACCAACCGGGCCCCGCGGCAATTCGAGCGGGGCAAGCCCGGCCAG
>DASPSM010000035.1:0-9470 GCA_035623955.1 Planctomycetaceae bacterium | reverse complement strand
TTCAATCACCCAGGCGGCGTCGCGGTCGAAGATCACCCAAGGATGCGTCGAAGAGAACGCTTGCGCCTGCCGGGAAGGATTCGCCGACTACTCTACGTCCAAGTTGGTCCTGGCGTTGGGGAAGAGTCGGGCAGGCCGGTTTTTTGGTTTCGTGTTAGGAGCGGGATGTTGCGAAATGGCATCAACTCGCGTTGATGGACCGAAACACGGGCACATCGGCTCCACGGAGTACAAAGACTGGTCAGGCGCTCAATGAACCCGCCTGGGGCGGCCATTGATCGCTGCTCGAATGGACCTAGAATTGCACCGTAGACCGCTTGGGCGGGCCCATCCCACTCGACAAAGGAAAGGCTTCCGGGCAGGTCGCCCGAAGTAGTGTGCAGATATGGCGATTACAAAAGATAAAGTCCTGTCGCTGTTGGTGTTCGCGGTTGTGGCTGTGGCCACTGTCATGGTCCTGACTGCGGCAGCTGTTCCAGGAATCGGCGTGCTTTTCGCACTTCTGGTTTCGTTTGGTGGGCTACTGCTGATCTGGTTCGCCGAACCGCTGGCCGAGACCGGCTGTTTTTCCCGAGGCGTACCCCGGCCGTCGCCCTCCGGGCTGATCATGGTCATCGGCTGGATCTTCCTGATCGGCTATCCGCTGTTGATGTCCGCGGTGACGCACTCGATCTGAGACCGGTCGTCGCCTTCGGCTAGGTCGAAGCGTCACTATCAGCAAGCTCAGAACAAGTAAGCCCCCGCTCGGTCGGGGGTTTCTCCTTTTCTTGGGCTTGGGTTTCCTCCCTTCGCACGTCGGGGACACGTCTGGCCCCGAGCCTGTCTTCCCGCCCAAAGTCCCCGAGGGCAGGGGACCTAAGAAAACTCCCTATTGCTCTGGCGACTCCGGATTGGTCTATTAGTTGGGTTCTGTCCTTGCTTGCGGAGAACAGACGTCTGGGTGCGGCCCACCCGGGCCGCCAGGACGCCAAGTTCCGGCTGGAGATTCTTTTGCGCCTGCTGATCGCGATGAGGCGATCGGGGCGCTGGTTGAACGCACGAACGGTCGCTGATGAGCGTCTCGACCAAAGGCGAGTTCTTCCGCATTCTTAAGCGCAGCTCGCTGCTCTCAACGGAGGAGCGCGTGCAGGCGCGGCTTATTTGCCAAGGCGTGAAGGAAGCCTCGCAAGCCGCCAAGGCCCTCGTCGAACAAAAGCTGTTGACCGAGTGGCAGGCGGCTCAATTGCTCCTGGGGCGGACGCAGTTTCACCTGGGCAAATACAAACTCTTGAAATTTCGCGGCCGCGGCGCGATGGGCATCGTGTTCAAGGGCCAGCACCCCGACTTCGACCGCAGCGTCGCCATCAAGGTTCTGCCCAAGTCGATCGTCGATCGGCCGCGGTCGGTGGCCCGGTTCTTGCGCGAAATCCGCTCGACGGCCGTGCTCAACCATCCCAATCTCGTCGTCGCCTACGATGCCGACGTGATCGACGGCACGTACTGCCTGATCATGGAATACGTGACGGGCCGCAGCTTGAAGATTCTGCTGCAGCAATTCGGAAGACTCCCACCGCTCTGGGCTTGCGATTGCATGCGACAAGCCGCGTTGGCCCTGCAACACATTCACGAACGCGGGCTCGTCCACCGCGACGTCAAGCCGTCCAACTTGCTCGTGACCACGAACCCGCCCGACCAGCGGCCGGTGGTCAAGCTGCTCGACATCGGGCTGGCGCGGTTCGTCAGCGAAGCGGAAGAGGAAGGCGGATTGACGCGGGCCGGTCAGATCGTCGGCACCGGGAACTACATGGCGCCCGAGCAAGTCACCGACGCCCGCAAGGCCGACATCCGCGCCGACATTTACGGCCTGGGAGTGACCTTCTTCGAGCTGTTGACCGGGACGCCTCCGCTCGTCGGCCAAACGCTCGTGCAAACCTATATGAACCGCCTGCGGAACGAGCCTCCCCGCGTTTCGACGCTCTGCCCGAACGCTCCCCGCGGTCTCGACGCCGTCATCGACAAAATGCTCAGGCGCCTGCCGGGCCAACGCTACCAGTGCCCAGCGGCCTTGGCAGCCGATCTGTCCGCCATCCTCGAAGGGAACGGCCCTGTGGAGCCCGATACTCCCGTCTTCGCCGAGATTCCGGCGGACGAAGTGATCTTCGAAGACGCGGCCGCCGGCTGGACTGGCGACCATCGCACGGCCATCTCTCCCGCCAGCGATCCGACGCTCTCGGCCGACGCCACGGTGCCGACGGAAAACCTCGCGTCGGGCGGACCGCCAGTCCCCTTCGCGATTCCCCTGGAGAATCCCTGGCCGGCAAACCGCTTCGACTCGAGCGCCGAGGTTGCCATGCTCGGCTCGGAAGAAGGTTCGACCGTGCAGCCCTCCGGGGACGCGGCGGCCGATTCCTCGGTGGTCGAGTTCCTGCAGTTGTTGGGCGATCATTCGGACGAGGTGTTTCGCCACTCCCGCCAGCGTCTTCCCGCCGTCTCGCAGCGAGCGGGAATCACCGAAATGGCCGCCCAATCGTCCCAGTTTCTGCGAGATCTGGTCACAGGACTCGCGCGGAAAGCCAGCCCTAAAGGCAAGAAGCGCGTGGCGCCAAAACCCGGCCGAACTTCCAAAGCCGAAGCCAGGCCCAAAACGCGCCACTCCCAGGCGGCACAAAAAGCGCGTCGGCGGAAAAAGAACCGACGACAACAGAGGACCGATTGAACTCGGGTTGCGCCGCACGGCCGGCGCCCGCGGTCGACCTGCTTTCGCGAATGGGCCCGCTCTTTCTCCCTGCCACGGTCACGTCGCGCGGACCGGACGTCCAATCGGCACGGGAAGCGTGAAGCGGAAGACCGCGCCGTGTCGGACTCGGGCCTCCGCCCACAGACGCCCTCCATGCGCTTCGACGATCGACCGGCTGATCGACAGCCCCATTCCCAGGCCGTCGGGCTTTGTGGTGAAGAAGGCGCTGAACAACCGATCCATGCATTCCTCGGGCACTCCGACGCCCGAATCGATCACAGAGACTTCAATTTTTCCGACGTCCCCCGGGCACAGCTGAGTCTTGACCTGCAGCACTCGCTCGCGGAGCGAGGGGGATTCCATGGCCTCAAAGCTGTTGCGGACAAGATTCACCAGCACCTGCTCGAGCTGGACCGAATCACCCAACACCATCGGCAGAGATTCGGACAACGCGAGACGGACCTCGACGCCGCGGCGGCGCGCCTCAAAAGCCGTCAATGCGACCACGTCCCGCGCCAGCTCATTGATGCAGATCAGGGTATTCGGCTGGTCGCGTTTTCGCGTCAATCTCCTCAGCCGGCCGATGATCTCCGCCGCCCGCTCGGCTTCGCCGACGATTTGCCCCAGCACTTCCCGCGTCTGGGTCGGTTCGGCGGCGCCTTCGGCCAGGCGCTCCGCGGCCGCGCTGGCATAGTTGGTCAGCGAGGAGAGCGGCTGATTCAGTTCGTCGGCGAGGCCGACTGCCATTTCGCCCATCGTATTGAGTCGCGAGACATGGGCGATCTCGGACTGGTGTCGCTGCAGCTGCTCGATTGCCGCCTTGCGCTCGGTGATATCGACGATCGTGCTCAGCACAAACAGACCTTCGTCGGTGTCGAGCGGGGTCAAACCGATTTCGACCGCGAATTCGCTGCCGTTCTTCCGCTGCCCGTAAAGTTCGCGTCCCGCTCCCATCCGCCGGACCGCGGGGCTCTCGAAGAAATGCGCCCGATACTTCGGATGCACCTCCTTGAACTGGTCCGGAATGAGCATTTCGATCGGCTGATTGAGCAGCTCGTTGTGGTTGAAACCGAACATTCTTTCCATCTGGGCGTTGGCCAGCATGATGCGGCCACTTCGATCGACGATGACCGCGCCGTTGGGGGACGATTCGACGGCCATCCGAAATTTTCTTTCCGCCCGCTCGCGTTCCTGGTCGAGCCGGTAGAGCGAGACCGCCGTCCAATAAATGAGCGCCGTGAAAAGCCCGGCCGCCGACAGCGTCCCCACCGCGATCCCGAACCGCGCGTCAAAATAGCCCAATCGTTGGCCGGTCAGCCGCAACCACCCGACGCAAGGGGGCAGGAAGAGCGCTGCCGGAAGCAGCCGGCGGGCGAGGATACCACCGGGCGTATTGCTCAATAGGACGGCAAGAAATTTGCGCTCGGGCCGCGCCAGCAGGATCCCCATGCTCATGATCGCGAAGCTCGCCGCCGTATGCAGCGCCATCGCCGAGTACGGCGGGACCGCGTACAGAGAATCGGTGCCGTACAGGTAACCCGTCAGGGCCAGGAACGCGCCCGCGAACACCGAAAGCACGAGGACCACGGTCGGCCAGTCTGAGCGACAATCCAGCAGGAGGAGCGCGCCGCCGAGTAACGCAAAGAGCAACGCCGTCGCCTGGGCCATGCGGCCGGGGCTTCCGGTGGCCATCGGGTCGAGAAACAGGAGTTCATCGATCCGGAGATCCCAACCGAAGAGATATTCGCTGAGCGTGACGACGCCGATGACCAGCACGATAACGGCGCACGCCTGGGCCACCCGCCTCGATCCACGGTTGGCTTCCCGTTCAACTTGTAGCCACAGGGCGATTCCGGCCAGCAGAAAGGCCGCCGCCGTGTTCGCCTTCATGGGGGCAAGCCCCGGCAGCACGCTCTTGAAAGCGGCGATATCAAGAAGCCACCCGCCGACGAGCACGGCCACCGCATTCGCCACGACAAGGCCGGCGGCAGCATGCGCCAGCCGCCTGCACGATTCCGGCGAGAGTTTTCCGGGAGACGCCACCATTTTCCGCTGACCCGTGGTGATTCCGCGTACATTACGCCTCTGGGGGCTTTTTTCAAGAGCGATTAGTTACCACCGGGTCCTTCGGGGGACCGGGAAAGCCGTGCGGAAACAGCCGGTTTATCTGTTCGCAATCGCGGTGCCGATAGGTTAAGTTGGACAGTGCACTCGCGCCTCGGCCTCGTCGCCTTTTTTGACCGGTATTCCGCCTCGCCTCCCGCCTCCTCGCCCCCTGCCGCGTTCTTTGCGTGGCCCGAAGGATTCCCGCGATATGTTGTCCTACCCCTCTCTTCCCCGCTCCGGCGCGCCTCGTGAGTCTTACTTCATCTCGGCAGGTCTGGTTGGGCTGACCCTCGTGTTTTTGACAGGCGGGCCTTCGTGCAGCTTTGCAGAGGCCGGATCGGCCGCAGGCACGCAGGTCGCGATCACCACGCCGATGGCTCCGCCCGGCTGGGCCGTGCTCGAGCGCGAGTTGTTGCGAGCCAACGCCGTGGCCTGTCGCGTGTTTTTCCAGAAGTACTTCGACGATCGCGGCTATTTGAAGTGCGTCGAGCGCTGGGGGGGCGACGACGGACCCGACGACGCGATCGAAAACCTCAGCGACTGGCCCATCCTCCACGCGCTCGGCGCCCCCGAGTCGGTCCTCGAGATGTACAAGAAAGGCTGGGAGGGCCATCTGCGGCAGTACACCCAGGCCAAGACCAAACAAGTTCCCTTCGCGCGCGGCGGAATGTACTACAAAGAGTTCCCCGTGATGTTCGACTGGCTGCACAACGGCGAGGGGCTGACCCCGTTCGACCTGCAGGGCCTGTCCGACCCCAACGACGCCAAATTCCAGGCCCGCGTCCGCCGCTTCGCCGGCTTCTACGTCGGTGACGATCCCGAAGCGCCCAACTACGACGCGGCCCACAAGATCATTCGCAGCATGTTCAACGGCAGCCGCGGGCCGCTGTTGCGGAAAGCGACGGCTGTCGACTGGGCGGGGGATCCGATCGAAGTCGGCGACCGCTTCAAACCACTGCACGGCGAGCACAACTACGCTCAGATGCTCGCCCACTTCGAGAAGTACAACGACATCGTGGGGGATAACCCCATGAACCTCGAAGCGACCTCGCTCGCCTTTAACGCCTTCGCCCTTTCTCAGGAACGCAAGTACAAGAACTGGCTCTTGGAATATGTCGACGCCTGGGTCGACCGCACACGGGCCAACCACGACATCATTCCCAGCAACATCGGGCTCGACGGCGTGATCGGCAGCGGGGCCGGCGGCAAATGGTACGGCGGCGTGTATGGCTGGGGCTTCACCGTCCGCGATCCGGCCACGGGCCGCATGTCTAACCGCAACCAAACCGGCCTGGCCGTCACCGGCTTCGGCAACGCCCTCTTGCTCACCGGCAATCGCAAGTATGTCGACCTCTGGCGAAAACTGATCGACGCCGTCAACGCGAATGGACGCAAGATCGACGGGCAGATGATGTATCCGAGAATGTACGGCGACGACGGGTGGTACGCCTTCACCCCCAAAAAGTACTCCTACGGCGCGCTCAACGTCTGGTACTGGTCGATGGACCCGGCCGATCGCCAGCGGCTGGGCGAAAACGGCTGGATCACCTTCCTCGACGGCAAAGATCCGGAGTACGCCGAACGTACTTTCTCACAGGAGTTCCTCGCGATTCGCAGCCATATCGTTGGTCTGCGCAATGACCGCACGACGCCGCAGACTCGCCTGGCCGACGATCCGCTGGCCTACAATCCGGCCACCGTGTACGCGCTGGTCAACTTGATGCTGGGCGGCCTCTACCCGGGCCACGTCGGCTCGCCCCTGCATTGCCGGGTGCGTTACTTCGATCCCGAGAAACAACGGGCGGGCGTCCCCGACGACGTCGCCGCCCTCGTCGACCGCCTGACCGACACCGAGACCGGCATCACCCTGGTGAACCTCAACCCGGTCGTCAGCCATTCGGTGATCGTGCAAGGCGGCGCGTACGCCGAGCATCAATTCACAAACGCGACGCTCGAGGGGCGTAAGATCTCGATCGACGCCCCGTCGTTCACCGTCTCGCTCGCGCCGGAGAGCGGTGCGCACCTCGTGCTGACGACGCGCCGCTATGCAAATCCGCCGAGTCTCAAGTTTCCCTGGGACCAGCCGCGTAGCGCAAAGGTCGTGGCGACGCGACACGCGAAGTGAGCGCTCGTTACCCGCGTTAAGAGCACTGGCGGGCAACCCGGACAACCCGCCCAGTGCCACCGAGCCCGCTAGGCAGCGCGATCTGAGAAGTCGAGGATCTTCGCGTTTGGAATCTCGCGATCGATGGCGATGCGCGCCAAATTGACCCAGCGGCTGCACTCGTCGAGGATGCCGCTGTCGGCTGTTGCTACGAGCTGATCGGTTTCGCGCAGGATTTTGTCGGGGTCCGGGACGAGGCGGATCTCCCAGGGCCAGTTGTGAGCCTGGGCGGTCTGTTCGAGGATCGTTTTGAGCCGGCCGCTGTTGGAGACCGGACGATCCAAGTGCCAGACGGCCGAGGCGACACGCAGCTCGGCTAGGAGGTTACCGATCAGCTCAGCCGCGGGCACGGTTTCCTGGACCTTGCGCCAGGTCCCGTGCACGCTGGCCATGTCGCGGTAGCTGCCGTCGCGGGCAAAGAGGATCACGCCGCCCGCCAGAGCCGCCTCGACCGTCGTCAGCACGTTGTAGCCGTCGATGAACAGGGTCCGGCCCGCCGCGTCGCCGAGTTCCGCTTGCGAACGCTGCCGGCGCTCGCGCGCCTGGTCGGAGCAGGTCGAGCGCGCGACGGCGATCCGCTGCCGCTCCCGAAGCGAGTACCGGTCGCCGACGAGCTTAAGGGCGGAGACGGAGGCGTATTCGCGCGTCAGCAACCAGGAGAGATCGCTCACCGCACTTTGCAACAGCGGCAGCATCGCCGGCGCAAAGAGGCGCGCGTCGTCCGGATGCGGTCCGCGATGCAGGCGTTTGTCGGGCACGAGAGCTCCGCGCACCGGCACGAGAAATCGCGAAAAGTCAGCCCTCACCCTGCCTCTCCCATCGGAATGGGAGAGGGTGTAGCTGCTCCCGATCAAAAAAAAGGCCCCCGCCCAACGAAGCCGGCGAGAGCCTTACAACTTATCGAGGGAGCCGCACCGCGCACCCCACCAAATCGCATCGGCCCCGTGCGAGCAGTGCCCTTCTCGGGCGTCACTCGGATCGCCAGCCCACGTTCGTGAAGCGGGATGTCGAGTTGCGGAAAACGCAGGACGAGCCAATGCCTGAATGCGCAGACTCGCCTCCTGGAAAATCGGAGGCGGGGCTCCTCTCACCCAATCCTGTCCGGTGGTTCTTGCATGCATGCCCTCCAATAAAGGAAAAAGCACGGCAGAAAACACACGGGAACGGATGGTCGTTGAGCATCCGCTCCTATTGCGCATCGTACCCTGGGCAATCCAACTTTCAAGCAAATTCTGCGACCGACTTTTGACCAGCCCCCCGTCTTTTGACTGGCCCTTCGGTCTTTGATGAAATGCTGGGCAACGACACCGATTCAGGCCACAGATTTCGACAGGTCGGCCGCCACTGGAGTCAGGCATGAAATTGAAGACCAGCTCGGGAGCGATGTATTTCAATCCGCATTTGATCTCGAACGTGCACCTGAATGCCGATCGCTCGCTGCTGACGGTGCATTTCGTAACCGGCACGCACTTCGCCTTTCCCGCCGAAACCGACCAGGAGCGAATCTTCTTTGCCGAGTTTCTCGCGAAGCTGACCGACGAACAAAGCGGTTTCGCGGCCATCGGCAACGAGGTGTTGAACCTCAAATCGGCCCTTTGGATCGCGATCCCCGACGATTCACCGATCCAGATTCGATCGGCAGACGGCCGCACCAGGACACTCGACGACAAAGAACGTGAACGGCTCGCGAAGCTGCTGGCGGAATGAATCCGCGGAAGGGATACCCACAAAAGTACGGAGGCACCCATGCGCGAGCCAGTCCTGACGGCACGGCACGAAATGTCCCGACGCGAGGCGCTGCTGAGCGGCGCCGCGCTGTGCGGCCTGGGGTTCGCTCATTCGGCCGCGCGATCGGCCGATAAGCCGCGCGTCGACCCGTTTCACGATCCCGGCTACAGCTTGATTCACGCTCGCGCGGACCTGATCAAACGACTTGGGGACGAGGCTCGGCAGGCCCAGGAGAGACCGCGCATCGTCAACGGCATCCACGTGACCGGGCTCCCTGCCTCCCTGCCGGAACTCGACGGCGCGGTGACGAATGTGCTCAAGGCCAGCGGCATCCCCGGAGCGGCCCTCTGCATTGCCAAGAACGAGCGGCTGGTGTGCACCCGCGGGTACGGTCGGGCGAGCCTCGTGGGCAGCGTTCCCGTCGAGCCGACGATGCCGGCCACCATCATGAGCGTCAGTAAAGCGCTGACCGCGACGGCCGCCCTCACGCTGGTGCGCGATGGGAAGCTGCGCCTCGATGATTTGGCGTTCAAAATCCTGCAGGAAGGTCCGCTCCTGGCTCGGGGCCAGTCGGTCGATCCGCGGCTGCACAAGATCACTGTCCGCCAGTTGATGAGCCACACCTCCGGGCTGTTCAATGTCGTCGAATCGCTCAACGATCCGCCTCGATTCCACGAGATGGCACGCCAGGGGCGCATCCGGCTGATTCATGGCAGGATCGGGCAGAACGATTTGGTTCGCCTGGGTATGAGGGAG
>DASPSM010000028.1:0-9208 GCA_035623955.1 Planctomycetaceae bacterium | reverse complement strand
CCGCGCGGGCCCTTCGACGGAACTGCCGAAAACGCGTCTCAGGCGGTGCGTCCTCCGCGACGGCAACTTTGAATTCATCGGTCATGGCCCCTTTGACAGCGTCGGCCAGCGAGCGGAGCTTGGGCAACAGGACCGCGTATTGCCTCGGATCGGCGAGGAACACCAGCTCGACGAGGTCGTGCAGCCGATCGCCGACGAATTCGCCGAGTACCAGGGCGGCGGTGTGGCGATCGATCTCGGGCCGGTTGGGATCGGCATAAATCCGCTTCAGATCGGAGCCCAGGAGATCGCGAAGCGGTCTCAGCAAATCAATCCAGGATTCAAAGTCGCCGGCATTGACAGTTAACTCCGCGATCAACTGTCCCGAAAGAAAACCCCTCGCCTGCTGCCAATTATGCGACGGCTCCCCCGGTTGCGGAGGCTCGAACAGGGCCAGTGCGGCGGCGGCCCGCAAGCGCCTCGCCGCGGAAGCCTTGTTTTCGAGCAATTCGCTCCACAATCGGCTTGTCAGCACCGTTTTCTCGCCCTCGTCGGCCAACGTGGCGCGGATCGCGGCAAGGTCTTTAGGCGGGGCGGCGAGCAACCCCTGGAAAACCGCATCTTGCTGATTGGAATCGACTGGCAGGAGTGCCATCGCCGCGTTCAAATGGGCGTGAGTCGTCGGATCGGTCGATGCGAGAAGATTCCCCAACAGCGGATTCGCCCACGGTCTCAGCGGCTCCAACCGCGCCACGATGTTTGGCACTTCCTGCGTGTGGGCGCTGCGCAGCGATTCGACAAGTCCCTCGGCTCGCGATCGGTTCATCTGGCGATGCACCGACCAGAGGACGGCTGCAACAAGTGCGGTGGCGATTAACAGCCGGGACAAAAAGTAACGCGACGCTGCCCGCATGAGCTTTCGGTTTTGTTGCTCCTTGGCGCGCACCCGCGGAGTGGTGAAGCACAGGATGTTCAACCATTCCAGAAACGACGGCAGACTCTGCGTCGTCGGATGTGCGTTCCAGGTGCGCGCCCGCTCGGAGAGCAGCAGTTCCGCCCTGCCTTGCCGCGTCTGCTTCTGCTTCGACGCAAGCCATTCGCGAAGGGACGGAACGAGGTAGTCGTGGGTCAGGTGGTAGTAGCGTTCCGTGTTGTGAGAACCTGGATGCGAGATGTCTTGCGTGTCGAGGCCTTCCGGTTGAGTCGGCGTGATCAACCGCAATTCCGCGTCGAGAATATGCAGCAAGGCGTCGAAGTCTTTGGGATGCTGTTCATAGCCCGACGCCGAGAGCAGCTCCCGGTAATGCTGCATCGACCCTTTGATGTCGCCGTCGTGATCCGAGAGAAGCGCGCGCAACACGGCACGAGCGGCCTTCTGATGCAAGCGGTGATTGGGGTTCGCGGTTCGGCCGTCGAAAGTCTCTTCCAGGAAGGCGACGCCGATGCCTCTGGTTCCGCCAACCTCTTTCAGCGTGCCCGGCGTCCAGGGCCTGTCTTTGACCATCTCGCCGAACAAGGCCAGATGGACGGGAACCACGCGGCCATTCTCCGCCAATTCCTCGACGGACTTGCTGATGAACGATTGTTGCTCGGCGCTGAGGTCGCCGGGACCTGTTGGCAGCGCCGCGTGGCCACGGCCGATGGCGCTGAGCACTTTTTTTGCGTGGCGAGCGCTGAACAGATCGAGGGCCGCAATGTTTTCGCCCGGGACGAGCGGAACCTCGAGCTCGTTTACAAATTGTGTGACGGCCATCCAGAAGTCGTCGCGAACCGTGAGAAGACATTGCAAATGCGTGCCGTCGCATTGGCGAAGCGCCCGCAGCAGCTCGCTCTCGGCCGCCTTGGAACAGGCGTGCAGCCACTGCTCGAACTGATCGAGCACGATGAGAATCTTTTTCCCGCTGCCGAGCACGTTCCCCCGGCGAACGGCCTTCAAGCTCTCGGTCAAATCCAGGGAATACGCCAAATCGGGGCAGTGCCTGCGCAGAGCCTTCAGCAGACGCGCTTCCGTCTCATGGGGCGTCGATTCGACATAAAGACAGACGATCTGGCTTCCCAAAAGCGGAATCACTCCGGCCTTGAGGAATGACGATTTGCCGCAGCCGCTGGGACCGTAGATCAATCCGACTCGAAACGTCTTATCCGGATCCGTCTCCTGGATGCGGGTCTTCCAGAATTGCACGCTCTCGGGCAAACCCTCCCGATTGCGGGGGCCCGGCAGAAGCTCGAGGAAGAAACCGGCATCCTCGCGATCGAACGACCGGAGCCCTTTAGGAACGATCGCGATGTCGGTCGGGCCCGTCGGCTGGCCGGTGGTCGCTTCGACGTGATGGCCGCTCGCGCTGGGAGCTTGTGCCGGCACCTGGGAGCGGTCCATGCTCGCGTGCAGAAAGTCGCGCAATTCCGCGGCAAGATCGAGTGCCGTGCTATAGCGGTCGGCCACGCGGTGCGAGAGAGCCTTGAGACAGATGCGTTCCAGCTCTTTTGGAATCGAATCGTCAACTTGGCGCGGCGGCCGCGGCTCGACCAATGTCTGGTGTGCAAATCGGGTGGCAGGGAACAGACGCCTCCCGGTCAGGAGTTCATACAAGACGACGCCCAGGCTGAAAATGTCGGACCTTCCGTCGACGAGGTGGCCTTCCCCGCGGAGCTGCTCCGGACTCATATACCGAAGCGTCCCGACCGTTGACCGATCTTTGCCGAAGTCCTCGTCCTTGAGCGCAATTCCAAAGTCGGCCAGATAGGCACGGTCGCGCAGGTCCAGAAGAATGTTTGCCGGTTTGACGTCCCGATGCACAATCCCGTTGACGTGTGCGCTGTGCAGGGCATCGGCGATGGTGGCGACGATTTCGGCGGCCGCGGCGTAGGTCAGCGGGCTCTGTTTCACCTTGGTCGCCAGATCACCCCCCTCAATGTACTTGGAAACAACGAAACACAAACCGTCGTCCGTGCGACCGCAGTCGTAGACGGGGACAATCGCGTGGTGCTCCAGGCGTGCGAGGATCCGCGCTTCGGTCAAATACGCTTCAACCTCCCCTGGCTCAGAAACCCGATAACGATGCGGAACCTTGATTGCGACTTGGCGCTGGAGGACGTCGTCATAAGCAAGAAAGACCCGCCCAAAGCCGCCGTCTCCCAACACTCGCAAGACGACGTATCTTCCGATTTTTTCTTGATGACTCGACCCTGCATCGCGATCGCCTACCGCGTGACCCGAGAGGTCTGAGCCCGCGCCATCCGGGTGCTCCGCGCGATTCTCTTCGCCATCAACGGTCGGTCCCATCGCGGCCGTGGGAGCACACTGCCGGTCATTGCCGGGAGTCTCGCTGGTCCCCAGAGTGAGTTGTGCGCGTAATTCATCACTAAGATCGGGAAAGCGAGCGATGAAATCGTCGACAGCCGGCTCCAAACCGTGTTGGCGCCGACATAGGAATTCTCGGACGATCAACTCGAGCTTGAGCGGGTTCTCCGCGGCAATTTCGGGAAATTTTTCGAGGTAGGTCTCTGCCTTCAGGGGAACCCCGGCTTGCCATCGGCGCATCTGATCGACCGCGCAGATCGCGGCCTTCTCGCCGGGTGACATTCCCGGGTAAGCGGCCAGAAAATCAAAAACGTTTGCCGGTGAATTCGCGCGTTCCCACAGCTCGGAGAACCGCTCAAGCGGATTCCGCTCCTTTGGCGCGCCGCTACGATTCATCGGTCTTTACGATGCTTCGAACAGTCGGCACGGCTCGTTCGTCCCTTAGCCGCAACCGAAAAAGGGGAATCCAGGACGAAACCTTGTGCTCGCGCAGGCGATCGTAACTTAGTCCTAGGACAGGTTTGACGTTTTTTGTTGTAACCTGAGCGTGCGCCTCAATTCAATCGGTCTTTCAGCAGGGCGGTTGAAATACCTTCGAGCACCGGAAAAACGTTGCTCGGAGGACAAGTGATCGGCGGTTATCACGCGTCGATGCCGTTGCGTCCGCGCGAACTGCCCGCCACAATTCACGAGGCGGCGAAAATCTGGGCCGGCGCGATCGTCTACGACCGTCTGGCACGCGCCCCTAACTGCGCCGGCAAACCAATCTCGCAGTTGTACGGCGCGAATGGCCGGTAGTGCGTCGATCCGTGATTTGCGTTTGAGACCGGTACAACATGTCGGCCGCGCTCAGAGCTACGCCGAAAATGTCGGCTGGTTCGCGGCCACCGCACGAAGTGCGGCGAATTCTGGCATTGAGCAGCGGAAGTTGGAGCATGTCACCCGCCCATAAGCTAGGTCCCTCAAAGCGTGTCCAACTTGCCCGCTTTCAAGAGCTTGCCGAGTCACTGGATCAGAGTCTTGTTCTGGTCGCTGCCGACTTGAGTCAGGTCTTCTATGTGAGTCCGGCCTACGAACGAATGACCGGGTTCTCGTGCGATGGTCTGTACGAGAGCCCGCGCGCTTGGATGGAGCCGATTTACAAAGAAGACCGGCGAGTGGTTCTGGAAATAATCGCCAAACGGCGTTCCGGCGAATTACAGGGGCGATCAGAGTTGGAATATCGCATCCGCACGGCTTCCGGTGAAACGCGTTGGTTGCGGTCTGTGATTACGTCGACCTTCGATGAAGCAGCACAAGCGGAGTGCTTTGTCGAATTGGCCGAAGACATCACTGAACGCAAGCAGGCAGAACTGACGCTCAAAGCTGAGCAGGGGGAATTGGCGCGCGAAGTGGAGACGCGGGCGACGGAATTGTCGCAGACGGTGACGAAGCTTCAAAAGGAGATCGAGCAGCGCAAGCAAATCGAAGCGGATCTGCGGCGAAGCGAGACACGATTCCGCCGGCTGTTTGAGGCGAACATTATCGGAGTCGTCTTTAGCGATATTTACGGCAACGTCTTTGATGCCAATGAGGCATTTCTCACAATGACGGGGTATTCCCGTTCGGATCTCCCGATGCGCTGGGACCACATGACACCCCGGGAGTGGTCGCACGCGTCTGAATTGATCGTGCAACAGTTGTTGCGCGAGGGGACCGCGTTGCCGCTCGAGAAGGAATACATTCGAAAGGATGGGACGCGGGTTCCCGTCCTGATCGGCTCAGCTCTTCTGGAACGCGAGACATGGCGTTGTGTGACGTTCGTCATTGATCTCACCGGGCGAAAGACTGCCGAAGAGCAGGTCCGCGAGGTCAACCTTCAATTGGAACATGCCTCACGGCTGAGTGTGATGGGCGAAATGCTCGCCGATCTGGCACATGAAATTCACCAGCCGGTTGGAGTGATTGCCAATAACGCCAACGGAAGCCTGCGAAGACTGAAGCAGGGCGAACTGACGGCCGGCGCACTGGAAGAACGACTTCGAGAGATCGCCACCGAAGCGATGCGCGTCGCCGACGTCGTCCGCCGCGTCCGCGAATTCATCCGCCTGCGGGAACCAGAACGCCAACCGGTCGACCTCAACTCGATTGTGATGGACGCGCTGCAGCTGACGCGTCTTGAGCGGCGGGAGCACCACGTGGCCGTCATTCTTCGGCTTGCCGAAGACCTCCCGCCCGCACTGGCGGATCGAGTGCAGCTCACGCAAGTCTTGCTGAATTTGTTCTCGAATGCCATCGATGCAGTCTCGGCGGCAGACCGCGAATCTCCGAAGATTTTGGTTTCAACGCACGTAAATGACGCCGGGTTTCTAGAGGTATCGGTGGCTGATAATGGCGCGGGAATTGCGGCCGAGGATCTGCCCAGCATCTTCGAGCGTTTCTTCACGACCAAGTCCAGCGGATTGGGCCTGGGTCTGCCGATCAGCCGCTCGATCGTTGAATCGCACGGCGGCAATCTTTGGTGCGATTCATCGCCTGCGGAATCCACGGTCTTCCGCTTCACGCTACCCGCGCATGGCGCGCGAGGCGGGGCATGAACGTAGGCGCGCGACAAGCGGCGCCTGACGGAACCGTACAACGTGCTCGGAAGCGATGCGCGAACGATCCGAGCTTTGATCGGCAGAACTCCGCCCTTTCAATTCTCATAGCTGCTTCGAGCCAAAATCGCTTGCCGAAAAGCGTGCTGCCGACTTAACTTACTCGACAAAATTCGCAATTGCGAATATAAGATTGTTCATCATTGGAGCGTTCGAATGCCGGATAAGATGCGTCGGTTCAAAGCCGGCGTTTTTCAGGCACTGGCGCACCCGACGCGCATCGCGATTGTCGAACTGCTCTGCGACGAGCGAGAGGTGCCGGTGAGCAAGATTCTCGAGCGGCTCGGCCTCGAGCAGGCAAACATCTCACAGCATTTGTCGGTCCTGCGTTCGAAGCAGATCGTGATCGGACGAAAAGAGGGTAATCAGGTTTTTTATTCATTGCGCGATCCCATCATCGGAATGGTGTTGGAGTTGATGCGACTGTATTTCCAGTCGCACCTGAAAGAGGCCCTGGAGATGCTCAGGGACATCGAATTGGCCGAGAGTTCACTGAAACAGGCAGAGTGACCGCCTTGGTCAGTTTCCACAGGCCTTCCGGAATCCAGGGAACGAGCGCCGGGGTTTGGTGAAACAAGTAACAAAGTGTGTGAGAGGGAAACGCGGTGCAGCTCACGGTTCGGCAAGTCAGCAAGTTTTTGAACGTTGGAGAGTCGACGATCACTCGCTGGATCAAACAGCGAGGGCTGCCGGCCCAACATGTCGGCGGGCAGTACCGCTTTCATCGGGCCGAGGTCCTGGAGTGGGCAACTGCCAATCAGATCCGCGTGTCGTTGGAAATGTTTGACGAGCTCGAAACGCAGAATGAACCGCCTCCAAGCCTCGCGCAGGCTCTCGAAGCCGGTGGCATTCATCATGGGCTGGAAGGCGTCAATAAAGACTGTGCCCTGCGTGCTGTGGTAAACGTCCTGCCTCTCCCCGAGGGAACCGACCGTGAGCTGTTGTTTCGCCTGTTTCAAGCGAGGGAGGCGTCAGCGTCAACGGGTATCGGCGAAGGAATCGCCATTCCGCACGTGCGGAACCCAATTGTGCTCAACGTCGATCAACCGATCGTTTCCCTGTGTTTCCTCAAGCAACCGATCGATTTCGCCGCCCTGGATGGCAGGCCGGTGCAGGTGCTCTTCTCAGTGATCTGTCCCACGACGCGCGATCACTTACAGATGCTGTCGCGGCTCTCTTACGCATTGCACGATCCCCGCTTTAAAAAGGTCATCGCGCGGCAAGGCGGGCGCGAGGAGATCCTCGCGGAAATTCGCCGCATCGAAGGAGCGCTCGGAGAACCGGACGTTCGCCCGGAGAAAGCCGCCTCATAGCATGGATGCTTTGTTGATTGCGATCGCCCTCCAAGTTTTGGCGGGTGCCGTCGCTTTTGCCTGCTCTCGGTCGCCCCGCGTCGCAACCGCGTTTGGGGCGGGTGGCGCGGTCGTGAGCTGTGTGTTGGGTCTGTTCCCGGCGCTTCATGTCCTCCTGAGTGGGTCTCCCGAATCGATTCATTTGCCCTGGGACGCCTCGCACGGACTCTTCAGCGTCGAAATTGACCGACTGAGCGCTTTTTTCCTGCTCCCGATCCTGGGCCTATCGGCACTGGCGGCGGTGTACGGCAGCGAGTACCTCTTCGCTCACCGCAGGACCAAATCACTGGGCGGACCGTGGTTTTTTTTCAACTTGTTCGTGGCTGGCATGGAACTGGTGACAATTGCCCGGACCGCACTGTTGTTCCTGGCCGCTTGGGAAGTGATGTCGCTCGCGGCCTATTGCCTGGTGACCTTCGAGCATGAAAAGGAAGAGACGCGGCAGGCCGGCTGGATTTATTTGATCGCCACGCATCTGGGAGTCGCGTTTCTGATTCTGGCTTTCGTGTTGCTCGCTCATGTGGCCGATGCCACCGGGTTCGAAGCATTCCGAACTCTGCCCGCTGTGGGCACCCGTTGGTCGGGGATCCTTTTTGTGTTGGCCCTTGTTGGATTCGGGGCGAAGGCCGGATTTGTTCCATTCCATGTCTGGCTGCCAGAAGCGCACCCTGCCGCGCCGTCACACGTCTCGGCTCTGATGTCGGGCGTGATGATCAAGATGGGAATTTACGGTTTCTTGCGCATGCTGACATTTCTGGGACCGCCGGCGGACTGGTGGGGAATGGCACTCGCGGGACTGGGGCTTTTTACCGCCCTCGTCGGTATTTCGCTGGCGCTCTATCAGCGGGATATCAAACGGGTGCTCGCGTATTCCAGCATCGAGAACATGGGTTTGATCGCGCTGGCCTTAGGCATTGGCCTTTGGGGTTGGTCGAATGAGATACCCACGGTGGCCGTGTTGGGAATGACTGCTGCCCTGCTTCATATCTGGAACCATGCCTTGATGAAAGGACTGATGTTCCTGGCCGCGGGAAGCATCCTGCACGCGACCGGCACGCGCGACATGGAGCAGCTCGGTGGATTGATGAGGCGCATGCCGTGGACGGCTGGGCTGATGACGGTTGGGGCAGTCGCAATCGCCGCGCTGCCGCCGCTCAACGGCTTTGTCAGCAAGTGGCTGCTTTACCTCAGCCTCATGAAGTGCGGGCTTGCTTCCAACAGTCGCACCGGGCTAACCGCGCTGTTAGCGGTCGGATTGTTGGCCCTTGTCGGCGGATTGGCCGCGATCACATTTGTCCGGCTCACGGGTATCGTTCTTCTGGGGTCGCCGCGCAGCGAAGCTGCCCAACACGCACACGAGAGCCCGCGATGGATGCTCGCTCCAATGCAGATCCTCCTGGCCGCCTGCGTGCTCGTAGCCGTCACACCGCAAATGGCCACGTTCTGCCTGCTGGGAGTGGTCGACGAGGTGCTCGGACGTCCGGCAGGTCAGTCCGCGAGCCAGTTCGCGGTCACCGATGCGCCCCTGTCCGTCGTTGGGACAATCAACCTCGGCCTGGTGCTTGCATCTGGAGTCCTCGCCCTCGTGCTCGTGAGGCTAGCGCCTGCGACGAACTCTGCAGAGCGTTCGACGTGGAGCTGCGGTTACATCCAACCGACAGGGCGCATGCAGTATTCTGGGCGGTCGTTTGCTGAGATTTGTGCGGAGCATCTGCTCTTACGGTTCCTCAGGCCGCGGACGCATCGGCACGCACCGCGAGGCTTATTTCCCGGTCTAAGCCGTTTTTCGGCGGAATGCCCCGACCCAGTGAGTGCTCGCGTGTACGAGCCGTTGTTCCGCCGCTGGGCAGAGCGATTTGCACAACTTCGGATTCTGCAGCAAGGGAAGACGCACGTGTATCTGATTTATATCGTGCTCGTGGTCGTGCTGGCTCTGACAT
>DASPSM010000011.1:0-3320 GCA_035623955.1 Planctomycetaceae bacterium | reverse complement strand
TGGCGCGATGGCTTCATCGATCAAGCGGATTTTTTCTTCGCGGCCGATGACGCGGGAGAAAAACACTTCGCGCAGCTGAGGAAGCTTGTCGAGCACGTCCTCGACGAACGAGCCAAGATCCTCGAGCGCGGCGTCGGTCCCCGTGCCGGCTGCATCCAGCAGCGCGTCGGCATAAGTGCGCGCGACGGCCTGTGAGGAGGGATCCTCCATGACCGAAGTCACATGAGCCGACTGGGGATTGGGGTCTGCCATCGAATTGCCGAATGCCGACAAAAACTTGTGAGTGCCAGCTACGCGCGACGCGGGAATTGCGCCAACGCCTCCTCGATCAAGCGGTCCTGGTCGGCGGAATTGACGCTTCGGCCCAGCACATGCTGCGTGGCATGCGCAACTTCGGTCGCCATCACGTCGAACAGGTCCTTGAGCGCCGAGTCACGAGCCCGCGAGATGTCCTGAACGGCTCGTTCCCTGGCGGCCTGCGCTTCTTTCTGGGCTTGGGTCACAATCTCCTGTTTGAGGCCGTCGGCATCCTTGCGCGCGTCCGCCAGTAACCCGCGAATCTCTTCGTGCACCTGGGCCATCCGCTTCGAATGCTCGGCGAGCAGCTGCTCCGCGTTCAGACGCGCCGATTCGGCGGCGGAAATGTCGCCGCGAATCTTTCCTTCGCGTTCGTCCAGCGCGGAAATCAGGGGTTTCCAGGCGTAACGCCCGAGCAGGTAGAGAAAAATCAAAAAAGTGACGGCCGACCACAGAGCCAAATCCTTTTTGAACTTGATCGGAACGCCTTCTTCCTTCAACTCCTCGCCTGCCTGCTCCGCGGCAGCCTCAGCCTGCTTCACCGTTCCCGGCTCGTCGGCGCGAATCGCGCGTCCGCCGCCAATAAAAATGAATGCCGACAGACTCAGAGCGACCCAGATGCTCAGTCTGGCAATCCCGGTGCGCATTTATTCCCCCTCGCTAACCCGTGCTGCGCTTGGCCGACGTGCGCGACCTTACGGAGTCGGGGCCGCGGGCCAAGGAGTTCCGCTGGTAATACAAATGATCAGCGCGAAGAATGTCGCACCTTCGATCAGAGCGGCGGCAATCAGCATCGCCGTTTGGATCTGGGCGGCGACTTCGGGCTGCCGGGCCATGCTTTCGACGGCCGAGGAGCCGATCTTGCCGATGCCGTAGCCGGCACCCAACAGCGTCACGCCCGCCCCGATGGCTCCGGAGAAATGGAACCCGTAGTTCTCGCCGGCGGCCATCGCCGGGACGGCGAGCGCCAGCACGATCGCGATCGCCAACGAACCAATTTGAACAGCTTGCTTCACGTCACGACTCCTCAAAGCTTTTTGCTTCAAATGTCGCCGGCCCGCCAGCGGCGTGCCTGCGATCGGACCAGGGAATACGAAATCGTTTCTTTGGACAATCAGTGCGGGTTTACCGCCATCGAAATGAACAACGTGGCCAGAAACGCGAAAATATAAGCCTGGATAAACGCGACGAGCAATTCGAGCAGGCCCACGAAGATCTGTCCGAAGATGCTCGACGGCAACACGAGATACCAGAGCACCGAAGTGGCCGTCGTGGCAATATACATCGCCAGCACGGCGATCACGGTGTGGCCGCCCATCATGTTCGCAAACAAACGCACGGCCAACACTCCGTGCTTAATCACGAATCCGACGAACTCGATCGCCCAGATGACGGGGACCAGAATCACTTTCATGATCGGGGTGAGATCCATCGGTGGCGCCAGTGAAGCCCAGAACCCCGCCACACCGGACCGCTGCATCCCGTAGAACATGACCGTGCAGACGGTGATGACCGCCAAAGCTCCCGTCACGTTGATGTTCGCCGTGGGAGAGCCCATCCACGGAAACGCGCCAAGCAGATTGCAAATCAGGACGTAAAAGAAGCACGTCCAGATGTAAGGCAAAAACCGGTCAGCCGGATGTCCCGCGACGGCGGGCACTGCATGAGCCTCGGCATGCCCGTGCGCGTCGTGCGCATGTTCGTCGTTGTGCTCATGGTCGCCATGTCCGTGCTCGTGGGGCACCCCGATCGTCGGACGCACAACATTGTCACGGATGTAAAGCGCGAGCGTTTCCCAGAAGTTCCACCACGCGCCCTTGGGGGGAGTACCTGAGGCCACGCGCCGCGCCAAACCGCGAAATACGACCAACAGGAACAGCCCGGCTACGAGCTGCAGCACCATGTACTTCGAGATTTGAAAGCTGTGCCCGAAGTACTTCGTGATCAGCGGAACGTCCGGCAGCGGGATCTTCGGCAGCGGAATTTCGATCCCGAACGGGAGCTCGAAATACGAATGATCCCGCACGTGCTCGAAAAGATCGGGTTCCGGTTGAGCCGCCATTGACAATCAGACTCCCCCCGTCCGCGGTTGGCTGCTTGCAGAGCCGGAGCGCGGCAGCACTAAGAAAGTCTCGACTGCCAAGAGGACGGTATAGAAGGCCAAGAGCCAAACCACGAATTCGCGGAAGCCCAGCTGGTGATCGGCCGATTGAATAATCAACATCCCAAGAAACACGAAGATCATCCGCAGCAACATGCCGCCCAGGACGACCAGCGGGACCTGACCGCCGGCGGCGCCGTAGGCCGCGGCAAACCAAAAGACGATCCAACCCGGAACGACGCACAGTAAGGCGGCCGCGGAAAGGCCGATGAGTCCGTCCCCACCTCCAAGCAACCAGGCCGGCGCCAGCAGCAGCAGCCACAATGCCGCCGTCGTCAGGGCCAGCCACGCGCAACGCCACCAGGCAATTTGGATCGGCGTTTGATCCGTCGTCGGGCTCAACATCATCGCGAGGCTTTTCCCTGCGTCGGTCCCGGCGGACGTCCGCGCTTGGCAATCGCCAACAAATGCCACAGAGCCGCCGAAAACCCCAGCAACGCTCCGAGAGCGAGGAGCCAAGGCCCGGTCCCCCAGAGTTGGTCGAGGTAGTGACCTAACCCCGCAGGCAACGCCATCTCAACCGCAATCGAAGTGATCTGCTGAACCCAATACATCCCGACGACCATTGGCGGGCGGTCGTCGTTGGAGGTACCGGGCACAAGAAACCTCCCGGCAGACGCCGAAGGAGGCCCTGGATTATGGAAGCGTGCTGATCCGCCCGTGACACCAAAAACCTTGCGTCACACGAACCCAGTTGCGGCAGACCTTTTACGTTCCGTTCGTCGATTCTGTTCTGATTTCGCGACGAGTTTATTCCCTGTCATGGGGACTGTCAAAGCTGCAAAGAATTTGAATCGACGATTTCCCAAGACTGGGTTCTTGAGTTCCCAATGGCGGGGACGAAAAGCCGTTCGGCGCCGAA
>DASPSM010000005.1:0-6497 GCA_035623955.1 Planctomycetaceae bacterium | reverse complement strand
CCCGTTACTCGACCGGCCACGGACTCGACACACATTTTTCTGCATCTGCCGGATGTGCAGGGCTATCTCCAAGAAGAAGTTTCATCCGCGCAAAAGCTCCTCAAGGAACCGACAAATTCCGATCTTTGGGAGCTTTGCCGGTGCGGCCTCGTCAACGCGATTCGAACCCGCAATAACGACCAGATTTGGGCGATTCGGCACCAATTCGCGTGCGCCATGGCCAACCGCACCTCGCCGGATCGCCCCCCCAATCCGACGACGGTCGCTCTCGCGTGGGCGATCATCGTCGAGTCGGCTTTGTTGAACGATCAGCTCCTTCAAGACATGAAAGAGTCGGCCGGGTTGAAGGGGTGTGCGATAATGGAGATTCCCGAACAGGAGCGGGACTTCTATCGACCGGAACCCTCGCCGGCAGCCAAACAGGCGTTCAATCAGTACGTCGCCTGCCGCTGGCCGATCCATGTCTTCGCGCTCGATCCAGCTGCCTGGGAGCAGAATATCGCTTCGACGTTCAGCATGCGCCGCGAGATGCAGCTCGCCCTTGCGCTCGCGTTCACCAGCGGCCGGATGAGCGCCAACAACATGATGCAGTTCGCCCGGCGGCTCGAGTTCGATTTTGCGACGGTCGACTTGAACGGAACGGCCGTTGGATTCTCTCACGGCGACGACACGTTCGGCTGGCGGTTTTACCCGCGGTTCCAGGTGCCGGACGTAGACTGCAACCTGACCGTTTTCTTCCGCGATCAGTTGTGGGGAGGCCCGAACAAAAATGACCTGCTGAAGCAACGCCGGCTTGAGCCGGGCATTCGCGAGTGCTACGCCGTCGTGGTTATGCCCTCGTTCGTTCCGTACGCGACGCTTCGAGTCAGCTCGAACTGGTTCAGTCTGGTTGATCCGAAAAGGAAAGTGCTCGACACGGAATATGCCGTCAGGCTCAGCAACCGAGTCAAGCAAATCGAGTCCTGCGCCCCCTGCGTCGTCGACGGGAACGCCTATCGGGACGACGAGCTCGAGCGCTTGAAAGCGAAGAACGAACAGCTTGCCGCGCGGCTGCCGCTGCAGTCCACGATGGTCCAAATTCCGTACGAGAACACGCTCGGCGGCTTCGGGATGTTTAACACCGGCGTGACCGACCTGGCTCCCGAGTTGATCGGCTGGTACGGCACGTCGTCGATCAATCCGATGGCAAATACGACCGTGTTCCTCGCGGGCGATCATTTCAGCGTCCACCTCACAACAGTCATCGCGGGGGGCCAGCAAATTCCTGCGAGTAACGTGCAATTGCTCAGCCGGCAGGTCGTGCAAGTCGTCATTCCGCAAAACCCGATCCTTGTCGGCGACGCAGACCAAAAGTTTGTCGATGTTCAGCTTGCAACGCCTTACGGTGTGACGCAGCATCTGTTGATTCCAGCTGCCATTCCGCCGCAGGTCACTCCGCCGGCGGCTCCCACCGGCAACCCGACGGGGACGCCGACGCAGAGCATCGCCTGGAACCCGGCGACCTTCCAGATTGCATTCGCCTACAGCGGGACGGGAATCGTCGCACCGCCGGGCGGCTCGAACACCGGCGGTGGCACCACGACGAGCGGCACGACCACCACCACGACGGCGGCGAGCACGACAGCGGCTTCGCCTCCGAATTCCAAGCCGGCCACCCTGTTGATTCAGCAGGGTGACGTCGACGGCACGAAGTACGACGTGGTCGACGTGACGCTCAAGTTCGACAAAAAATACGGGGTCAATCCGCCGACCAACGCCATCACGATCACCGGCGTGCCCTTCGACTCCACGCAGAGTGGATACCCCGTGCAGGGCGACTCGTTGGCCACTCAGATCCTCAATGCATTCGGCCGCTACTTCGGACCGGAGGACACGAATCCGCCGAGTGCGCTCTCAACCACGACCACTCTGAAATTCCGGTCGTCGGCGAACCTGTATCCGCCCATCACGACCAAGACCACATCGAATGGGCTGACCATTCAATGGATCAAGGCGCCTTCGGCTGCTGGTGGTGCCGGCGGTGCCGGTGGGGCAACCGGCGCGAAGACAAGCTCCTGATAGGACGGTTTGTCCGACATCGATGGATTAACATGGCACCCGAGCGCCCGCGGCCGCGCGGACGGCCACAGCCATCGCGCGACAATCGATGGTCTCGGCACGCGTGTGCAACTCGTTGACAGCTAAGCCTCGCAGGTGCTATGGTTAGCCGCCTCAAGACCTTGGGGGATTAGCTCAGTTGGGAGAGCGTCTGGCTGGCAGCCAGAAGGTCAGGGGTTCAAGTCCCCTATCCTCCACTCAAAGCCATTTGCGACCGATCGCAAGTGGCTTTTTCATTGGATTTACGAAGAGCCTCCGTCGCGCTGGGGACAACGCAGTTTCCCCTGTCCCCGAATGAATCACCTGCGTTCTGGCGTCGACGCAAGTCGAAACGCGCAGCGACCTGAAGACGTTGCACGAAGCAGACGAAGATGAAGCTCCACGTCATTGATGGAACCTACGAGCTATTTCGTCATTACTTTGCGGTGCCGTCCGCCCGCTCCGTCGACGGGACAGAAGTCGGTGCGACGCGAGGGCTGCTGCGATCACTGGCGATGTTGCTGCGCGGCCAGGACGTCTCACATGCTGCCGTCGCCTTCGATCACGTCATCGAGTCTTTCCGAAATCAAATGTTGTCCAGCTATAAGTCGAGTTCCGGCGTCGAACCTGAGTTGTTGTCGCAGTTTCCTATCGCGGAAGAGGCGACCCGGGCGCTCGGCCTGGTTGTCTGGCCGATGGTCGAGTTCGAAGCCGACGACGCCATGGCCTCGGCGGCCGCGAAATGGTCCAAACGCAGAAGCGTCGATCAGGTCGTTTTATGCTCCCGCGACAAGGACCTCGCGCAGTGCGTTGAGGGCGATCGCGTGGTGATGTGGGACCGCATGAATGACGTGATCATCGATGAACGCAAGGTGATCGAGCGCTGGGGCATTCCGTCCAAGTCGATCCCTGATTATTTGGCGCTTGTCGGTGACAGTGCGGACGGCATCCCGGGAATTCCGCGCTGGGGTTCAAAGTCAGCGGCCGCCATTCTTGCGAGATACGAGCATATCGAAAACATTCCCCCGTTCGCCCTGTCGTGGGATGTCAAGGTACGCGGCGCGCTGGTGCTCGCGGATAATCTGCGCGAGAGAATGCCTGAGGCCCTTCTCTACAAGTCGCTTTGCACGCTGCGCACCGATGTCCCCCTTTGCGAGTCGCTAGAGGATCTCCGCTGGCGCGGGGCTCACCGCACTCAATTGCAGGCGCTGTGCGATCGGTTTGGGGAGAAGCGATTGGTCGAACAGATCGACAAGTTTGCCGACTAAGACGGACTGTCCAACGCGTACCGAACAACGTCTTGCGGAGGTTTCTGAAAACTCGACGCTGACCGTTGACGAAATCCGCCCCGAAATCCGGCACATCAATCCAACGTTTTCCAAGACCTTGCTAGACGCGGGTCTCAGAGCTGAGTGCTCCCGCGCCAGGAGCCTCTGTCGTCGCCGTGGCAGGGTCACCAGCTGTTTGCCACCAAGCCACGGCTTCCGCGGAACTCCAGTCGGCGGCACAGTCGCAGGCACCTAATGCCTCGTCGAGTTGTTGGATGTCGGCGTACCGCTCCTCAGGGTCGGCGCGCAGACACTTGAGGATGACCGCCCCCAGGTCGCGCGGGACTTCCGGGCGCAGATCCCGTAACGGCGTTGGTTCCGTCCAGAATTGTCGCATCTCCCGGCCGCAGAATGGGTCCCGCCCCGTCAGGACGAAGTAGCCCACCGCGCCCAAGCTATAGATGTCGCTTCGGACGCCCGCAGTACCCGTGACTTGCTCGGGAGACATGTAGCCCGGGGTACCGATTAGAAGTCCCGGTTGCGTGAGCCTGTCGTCGCGATCGGAAGGACCGATGTTGTGCACCAGGCCAAAGTCCAGGACCTTGACGACGTCGGCCAGGCCGGCCTGCTGCGTCACCATGATATTGCCGGGCTTGATGTCACGGTGGATAAGTCCCATGGCGTGAGCCTCGGCCAGGGAAGCGCAGGCCTGTCGCAGGAGGTAGACCGCCCGGGCCGGTTGCAGTGGCCCATAACGGTTCACCAGCTCACTCAGGTTCAGCCCGTTCACGTACTCCATCACGTAATAGAAGGTACCGTCGGGAGCGTGGCCGTAATCGACGATTTCAACCGTGTTCCAATGAGTCAGGCGAGCCATCGCCTGAATCTCGCGTGCGAATCGCATGCGGGTTGTCGGGTTGGCGGCGACCTCGGCACGGATGAGCTTGATGGCGTAGGGCCGGTTCAAAGTGCGGTGCTCGGCCAGATACACTTCGCCCATGCCCCCTGCGGAAATCCGGCGCTTAATGGAGTAATTTCCCAAGTGACGCGCCTCGGATGCCTCCCGTTGGAGCGTGCTGAACTTGTGCGCGCCAAAGACGGCTATGGCGACGGCCGCGCCCATGAGCCGGGCCATGGAAAAGAGATCAAAGAGCGGGTCGACCGAGCGGCGCGACTCGGGAAGAGTCAGCCAGGTCACCCCATAAACGGCCAGCGGGATTAGAGCCACCCCGGCCAACACTCTTAACGATCGTCGCCAGTCGTTGGGCATCAGGATGCCGTAAATAAAGATGAGGAAGGACCAATTGAGACAGGTGTGCGATACCAGTAACCACTGATCATCGGCCGGAAGCGCTCCCCAGTAACGCGAATAGTGGTGAAAGTCCTTCCATGCGTAGTGGGCCGCATAGGGCGTCAGCGCCAAGACTTCAACGACTCGCAAACTGGTCAGCGGCATGTCGCGGTGGCGCGCCAACCACGTGACCATGGCCGCATACCAAAACGTCATGGTCGCATACAGGCTCAGACTCAGATAGTCGGAGCGCCCCTGACGACTCGCCAGGGTCACGAGAATGATGCCCGCGAAGGCGGCAGCAGCGATTGCGGTACCCGCCAGCAGACGACGGTGCACCAGAGCCACGACTTCGTCCGCGAGACGGCGCGACTCCGGATCGAATTGTCGAGCGGGACGGGCAGGGGCAACGGGTGGAAAACCGGTGACCAGTGTCCGTGTGACCGGTTGTGTAAACCGGGATTCCCGGACACAATCATCAGAAAGGTCGTCAACACCCACGTCCCGTCTCCCGCAGGTGGGTGGTTCAGGATCGCGGCCCTATCCTCTACCGCGACTGACCGGAGACGAGTAAGCGATCGCTTGCTCGCCCCAACTTTTTAGTCTCTGGGCAGACCTCCAGCACCTGGAACGCCAGTATCCTGCGCGCCTACTTGGGAACTCAACCCATTTTCGGAGAAACGGCGGGCCGGCTGCGATTATCGTCCTTGCGCGGCCCAAGCAGCGCTCCACTACCAAACTGACTCGCCCGCCCTGTAACAGCGAGATTGGGCAACCAAAAGAAAGCAGTGTGACCGCGGCGTCCGCCAAGCGGTCGCGCGATAATCATCGCCGCGTGAACGGGCTCAGCCTTACCGCGTAAGTTTCGGGAAACAGTTGGTAATTCCCCGACAAGGCGGACCCGTATTCGATGGCTCCCCGAGCGCCGCACCCGACTGAGTAAAACAGGAATGAGACCAGACTTTGCGATTAGGGATAAAGCGACAAGCGCGGATTTAGCGCTGCCACAGCTTTGCAAGTGCTGCTAACGAAAACCACTTCCGCCACGACTTGGATTCGTCGGCCGGTGCATCTCCGACCGTCCTGCATTCGGCGCCCGAAATCGTCTCCGATTCGTCAGAATGCAAGTTCTCCAAGTCGCGAATCGCGGTTTTCGGTTCGTCGTTTATGTGCCTCACGACTTGAGCCGGCTGTGCAGCAAGCAATCCGCCAGCCAGTTCGACTGCGAACGAGATTTTGGCAAGTTGGTAGCCTTCCGGCATCGTCTTGATCGCACGCTTCGCCTCTTCCAGCGTCGGAAACACGTCCGCTTGATCTCGTGGGACGAGCGTGCGCAAGCCAATCTCGGAGGGTTTGCCCAGCCAAAAAACGCCGTATTGGCCAGTTGCTGAGACAACGAACCGCGTGGATTCGCTCATGGAAAGCGCCGCGTCAAATCAGGGACGAATGGCATGCGATATGAGACTCGCTGCGATCCAATGGCTTTTTCGACATCCTTTACGAACTTACGTGAAACAGCCGGGGATAGTGCCATCGTGCGAATCGAAAAGCAAGAGAAATTCGAGCGGTCCCAGATCGTCAGCCCGGGTCTCGGATGTGATGGCGATGTCGAACTGCAATGGCCTTGCTTCCCAATCGTTTCTTAAGGGTCCCAGCAAACGACCCGGCCTGTTGAAAAAGTCGGGACGACAACGACGCCGCTACCTGCCGCCGCACGCCGTTTGCGACCCGGCTCGGCTGCCGAAGGAAGCGACGGCGCGGTCGATCGTCTTCAAGCCGGAGGAGTAGGCCACGCTCATTTCAACGGCTCAGCGGGCACTATGCCGACCTTATGAACCATTGATGAATGCCTGGCGATTAGT
>DASPSM010000866.1:0-8095 GCA_035623955.1 Planctomycetaceae bacterium | reverse complement strand
AAACCGAACGTAAGTCCCAGATGGAGCAATGTTTTGTGTACGACGACGAGCTGCGTCGCGGCGGGCACTTTCTGGGGGGCCCGGCACTCGTGCATTCGCGAAATGCGGCGACGGTACGCGCACAGGGGGGCAAGGTCGTCGTCAGCGATGGTCCCTATGCCGAGACGAAAGAGCAGATCGGTGGGATCCTGTACCTGGAAGCAAACGACTTGAATCACGCAATCCAACTGATTTCCAAGCACCCGGCAGTGCATTGGGCGGCCTTCGAAATCCGTCCCCTCAACGAAGAGATCAACCAGATGGTCGAAGCCAGGCACCAGCAGGTCATCCTGCCGCATCTTTAAATCAGGCACCCCGCCGCTCCCGCTGGCTCAAAGTGAACGACCGCCAAAAGGCCCGTGGCAAACCGCGGAACCGCTGGGATGCAGCTTCTTGCGAGCAAAAGTTCACTGCCGTTACGATCGACGATGACAAATCTTTGGCCGCCGAATCACTTTGGAAAGGTCTGAAGCTCGTTATGCCCGAGTGGACTCGTGAAGCGGCCCGGGCCCTCGATGCCAAAGACACACTGGCCCCGATGCGGAAATTGTTCCGTCTCCGCGAGGGCCTGCTCTATTTCAACGGGAATTCGCTCGGCCTCTTGTCGCAGCCGGCCGAGCGCGCGGTGCGCGAAGTCCTGGACATCTGGCGGTCGATCGGCGTCGACGGCTGGTTCACCCGGCCTCGGCCCTGGCTCGAAATGATGGACAAGGTCTCGGCCCAGATCGCCCCGCTGATTGGGGCCGATCCGAAAGAAGTCACGACGGCCAACTCGACGACCGTCAATTTGCACCAGCTCCTGGCGACCCTGTTTCGGCCGAGCGGAATGAAGCGGAAGATCCTCGTCGACGAGAACATCTTCTGTTCCGACCTGTACGCGATCCGCAGCCATCTGCAGCTGCGCGGGCTCGACCCGGTCCATGACCTCGTCATCGTTCCGACGGTCGACGGCGTGCTGATGTCAGAGGATGTTCTGATCGAACGCATGACGGGCGACGTCGCATTTGTGGTGTTGCCCTCCGTCGTGTATCACACAGGACAGTTGCTCGATATGCGACGGCTGATCGCGGAGGCCCGCCAGCGAGACATCGTGATTGGCTTCGACTGCAGCCATTCGGTTGGCTGCGTGCCGCACGAGCTGAGCCGGTGGGGCGCCGATTTCGCTTTTTGGGGCGGCTACAAGTACTTGAATGGTGGCCCGGGCGCGGTCGGCGGCCTGTATCTCAATCGGCGCCACTTCGGCCGCTCGCCGGGTATGGCAGGCTGGTTCGGCTGCACCAAGGATCGCCTGTTAGAGATGCCGTTTCAGTTCCAGCCCGCGGGCGACGCCGAGGCTCTGCAGATCTCCACGCCGTTTGTCCTCAGCCTCGCCCCGCTTTTGGGTTCGCTGTCGATCATTTCGGAGGCGGGGATCCAGGCCCTTCGCGCCAAGTCGCTGCAGCTAAACCGCCTGCTGATCGATCTGTTCGACGCGTGGCTCGAGCCGCGCGGCGTCTCGCTGATAACGCCGCGAGAGGATCATCGTCGCGGAGGCCATGTGGCGCTGGCACACCCACATGCCGACGCATTTTGCCGGCGACTGCACGAGCGAGATGTCATTGCCGACTTTCGCAAGCCGGATCTGTTGCGCTTATGTCCGAGCTCTTTGTACACGTCTTTTGAAGATTGTTTCGAGGTGATGGAGCGGCTCACGTCAATCGTCGAGGCTGATGGCTGACAATGTGCTTAACGACGTCAAATAAACGCGCGGGGCCCTAAACTGGCCGATAATTAACTTTTTACCTTTGAAGTCCACATCTGAACTCGCCAGAATGATGGGGTTTGCACCTAAACAACTCATGCTCATTCTTTGGCGCTCTTCGATCTGGACGAGCGAACAGGGGCTATTTCCGGTCGCAGATCGTCGCGCTCTCTGCTCTTTGAAAGTTGCGACTGCGATTTGTTCGTAATTCGTTTTCTTTCCGTTCGGGTCGGCAAAGGTCGTTTCCCATCTACTTCGGCCTTGTGAAAGGATCAAGAAAATGCGAGTCCGGCGAAGAGGTTTCACGCTGATCGAGTTGTTGGTCGTCATCGCCATCATTGCCGTGCTGATCGCGCTGCTGTTGCCAGCCGTTCAAGCCGCCCGCGAAGCGGCCCGGCGTACCCAGTGCCGCAACAATCTCAAGCAAATCGGGCTGGCCGAGCACAATTACCACGACGTCAACAAGTGCTTTACACCGGCCTTCCTCGTGATCACGGGCCCGGTCCTTGGACCGCTTTTCGGTGTCTGCCCGCCTAAATACCCCGGCTGTACGTGCAGCTGTCTGGCGTGCCACGATGATCCGAACCTCCATGTGTGGGGAGAGCGCGTGCTTCCCTACGTCGAGGCACAGACGGTCTATAGCCGCATCTGCATGAATAATTCGATCGAGTCTCCGGCCTGCCTGTGCGTGATCGGCCTGCCGAAATATACGGCGCTCAATTCAGGCGCATGCTGCACCTGCGGCATGAAACGACCGGCCGCAGCCATCATTCCCACGTTTACTTGCCCGTCGGCGCCGCGCACGCTCAATCCATTTCAAAATCAGGATCTCGATAATTGCGTGATCACCCAGGCGGTGGCCCCTTGTATCCTGCACAGGGTGTGGGCGGGCGCGAGCGACTACACGGCCATCAACTCGTATGGGGGCGGGCTCAACTGCGCGTACAACGCGGTCATCGGCTGCAGCAAGGCCTGTCAATGCTTAAGCCAGCAAGGGGTGATGAACAACAACGCCTGGAACAGCGCTGCGATCAGCATCGACCAGGTCACCGACGGCACTTCGACCACACTCTTGGCTGCGGAACTGGCCGGACACCCCGATCTGTGGCAGCGGGGCGTCAAGAAGGTTGCCGCGGCGCCGCCCACCGGGCAGCTCGCGCAGGGGGCGATCAGTCCGCTGGCCACCAATGCCAACTGGGGAGGCTGCTGGGCCTGCCTCGGAAACGCGTATGAAAACTTGAACGGATCGACCTTCGACGGAACGCAATTCAGCGGCGGCCGCACAACCGGTGCTTGCTTCCTCAACTGCACCAACCAGTCCTTTATGGGCCTGTACAGCTTCCATCCGGGATCGTGCGGGTTCCTGATGTGCGACGGGTCGGCCCACATGGTGAGCGAGAACCTGAGCATCGTCGTGTTCTGTCGCCTGATCAGCTACCATGGCAGGCGGGCAGTCACCGACGCTAGCTTCTGATTGCGACGCTGGTTCGTTCTTAAGGCCATCGAAAACGGGGCGCCGTCGCTTTTGCGGCGCCCCGTTTTTACGCTTGAAGGCCAGTGGCTCCGACACCGGCGGGACCGGCTGCGATTCGCGCACTCCGCTTGTCGCGGGGCCGCTCCAGATCGATTGGTAACAGTTCGATGAAGTCCAAGAATTCCGACGTCCCGCATTCGACGCGGTTCGCAACTGCTGCTGTCGCGGTTGCCCTGGTGGGATGTGGCTTGTTCGTTGCCGGCTGCGGATCGAAGCCAGGCCAGTCATTGGACGACCAATTGCGAGAAATGAAAACATCGCGGCAACGGACGGGCAAATTCGCTGGGACGGTGACCATCGATGGACTGCCGCCCCGGGAAGCCGTCAAAGATGGAGTGAGGATCATGCTTTATGATCCTAAGAACCCGCCGGCTGAGAATTCGGTCCCTTTGAACGCGGTCGTCGACTTCAAAGACGGAAGTTTCGAGTTCACCACCTATTCCCAGGGGGATGGGGTTCCCGTGGGCAAATACATCGTGCTCTTTGTCGCGCTTAAGCACTCGCTGCTGGGAAGGCAACAGGGATATCACGAGCCCGATGCGTTGAAAAACCTTTACAATGATCCGGATAAGAATGAGCAGAATCCTCAATTCAATGTCGAGGTTACGGAGCCGGGCAGCTCGGATCATCAATTCAACCTGGCGCTCGAGGGCAAAATGCCCGGCACTCCGGGGCCAAAATCGATCACACGCTTCAACTGACGCTCTGTTGCCGCTGGCTGACAATGACCGCTAGTTTTGTGGGAAGGAACTTGCAGCGGCTGCGGAACGTTCGCGACTATTGCCGCGAGATCGGGGTGCCAGGAACTGTTTCTCTCGTGCGCCAGAAGGTGGCCCACGTCCCCGTATTTGAGCTGAAGGTTCGAGGGATCGCCACGCCCGTTTATTGCCGTGCGCACGGCTCCGACTTCCACGTGCTGCGTCAGGTGCTCGGGCATCAGGACGCCGCCATCCCGCTCACTCGTCCTCCCAGGCTGATCATCGACGCAGGGGCGAACGTCGGCTACTCATCGCTCGTTTTTATGTTGCACTATCCCTCGGCCACAATCGTAGGGATCGAACCCGACAAGACGAACTGTGAGCTGTTCCGCAAGAACTGCGGAGCGTATTTCAATATTCGTCTGCTTGAGGGAGCCGTCTGGCCACGTGCGCGGCGGCTGACCATCACGAATCCCGATGCCGATCCGTGGGCATTTCAAGTGGATGAGGCGGCCGCGGATGGAGGCGAGGACGTCGTGCGCGGCTATACCATTCCCGAAATCATCGACATGCACGGCGGCGGACGCGTGGATTTGCTCAAACTCGACATCGAAGGAGCCGAGTGTGCTCTGTTTAGCGACGGGGCCAAAGAGTGGCTGAACCGAGTGGACGTGATTCTGGTTGAATTGCACGATCACTTTGTCCCCGGGTGTCGGGCTGCATTTGAGAAGCTCTTGAGCAACGTCCCCCACATTCGCGAGCAACATGGCGAGTACGAGTGTGCGCGGATTCAGTCGCGGCGTTAGGTCACGCCTCGTTCAGCCTGGAGAGCCCGTTTGCTGATCGCACGCCTCGTGCAATCGCGCGCTTCGCGATTGGTCCTGCTGTGCCTTTGCTTGCTCGCCGGGTCCTCGGTGGTGCGCGCGGGCGAAGTCAAGCACGTCGTGCTGGTGAGCATCGACGGCCTTGCGGCGACCTACCTCGACGACCCCAAGGCCGATCTGCCGACGCTGCGCCTCTTGCGGAAGCTCGGTGCGTCGGCCGAGGGGATGATTACGTCGTTCCCCAGCGTGACGTGGCCGTCGCATACGTCGTTGATCACCGGAACGCGTCCGCGAACGCACGGAGTGCTGGCCAACGCCGTCTTCGATCGCCGCACGCGGCAACCTGTCGTTTACATTGGCGACCCTGTGTTGACGAAGGATCAGACTGTGCACGTGCCGACGCTCTATGACGCGGCCCACGCTGCCGGACTGAAGACAGCCGCCGTCATCTGGCCGGCGACGAACGGGGCCAGCAGTCTCGACTGGGTGATCCCGGATGCGGCGCGGATGGAACTCCATCAGCGGTATACGACGCCAGGGCTGGTGGCCGAGTTGGGCGCAGCTGGCATCGATATCTCGCAGCTCGGCACCTGGGGCTGGCAGAAGCAGTATGCGCTACGTCGCGATCGGCTTTACGCGCAGGCAGCCAGGTACTTTGTCGAGAAAAAGCAGGTCAACCTGCTGCTGGTGCACCTGATTTCGGCTGACGGAGTGCAGCATGTCTTTGGCCCGCAGACGTTGCCGGCGTACCAGGCCGTGGCGTTCGAGGACCGCTGCGTGAAGGAGATTTGGGACGCGATTGAGAGATCGCCGCACGCGGCCGACTCCGCTCTCTTCGTCGTCTCGGATCACGGCTTCGCGCCGTACGATAAGTTGATTCGGCCCAATGTGATCCTGGCCCACCTTGGCTTGATCGCATTCGACAAATCGCACAATGTCGTCCGGCGCAGCGCGTGGAGCGTCGCCACCGGCGGTTCGGCTTTTGTCTATTTGTTCGACAAAGAAGCGCAAGCCAAGACCGCGGAAATTCGCACGGCACTCAAGACGCTCGACGCCGTCGAAAGCGTCATCGCATCGAATGACTTCGAGAAACTGGGGCTTCCCCGGCCCGAAGACAACCCCGAAATGGCGCAGCTAGTTCTAACAACCCGGCCCGGCTTTCAGTTCGACGACGGGACGACCGGGGAGCCGATCACCAGCGCGGAAGGGCAGAAGGGCTGCCACGGACATCGACCCGAGCCGCGCTTCATGCACGCGACATTTGTTGCCTGCGGTGCCGGAATCCGGGCCGGAGCACGACTGAAGACGCTGGAGAACATCGACGTTGCGCCCACAATCGCCCACCTCTTGGGCGTCTCGTTGCCCCACGCTGAAGGGCGAATCGTAAGCGAGATCCTGGCGCCCTAGCCGATTTTGCTCGGTTCGATCTTGTCACAATCGCCGATTTCGCCTAACTTTCCCGCCCCATTCTGTAAGCCGCCTGCAATTCACTGCACCGCATTTGAATTGCGGATTGCCGGCGCTCTTTGAGGGCTCCTTCCCATGCGTGGTGACGTCCCCCTGGCGATCAATCTGGCACGACGCATCCGCCGGATCAAGCGGCCGTTGGCTCTGATTCTCATCGCCGCATTCTCACTGCATTCGGCTTCCTGTGGGACCATCATTCACCCCGAACGTTGGGGTCAGCCGCGAACAGGCCCGCTCGATCCGTCGATCGTGATTCTCGACGGCATCGGCGTGTTGCTGTTTGTGATTCCCGGAGTCGTGGCATTCATCGTCGACTTTTCGACGGGGGCTATTTATCTCCCTGGCCCCGCCTTCATTCCGGCTCCGCCCCGCGGTATCTACCCGCCTGCCGCTTTTCCGCCCCCCGGCTATCCCCCGCCCGGCACCTATCCACCGGCAGGCAGCTATCCGGTTCCCGCGGCACCGTCGGCGACGACTCCGCCGCCTCCCCCGGTGCCAATGACGCGGATCGACGTTGATCCGACGACTCTCAATAAAGACAAAATTCAAGAGATCGTCCGCGCACAGACGGGCCACGACATCGATCTCGACGGGCCCGACGTCGGCGTGGAGCGCGTGCCAAGCGTGGACGAAGCCTCCCGTCTGTTGAACGCTGCGCGAGGACAGTAAGTCCGCGAATCTTGATTCAATTCGAGGGCAATCGCGGATTTTTTCTGACCCGTCCCGCTCAATATTGCCGATTTTTGAGATTATGCGGGCTTATCGGCTGTGCGACGCGTTTTCGCGGTCGAGCCGGCCGCCAACGCGACTGCGCCTGTATTTGGTGACGGCGGCGTTCTTCACCGCCTTCTGCGCCCACCGAGCCGCTTCGCGCGCAGGGGAACCGAAGCCCGCAGCCCCACAGGAGTCGACGCGCACTGTTGCAGTCTCTGCGCCCACTCGGAGTTGGCGTGGAAACGGCGGTGCGCCGCCGCAAGAGTGGATCGAGCGGCTGATCCATTCGCGCAATTCCGGCCGAGCTTCGTCGGAAATGCCCGGTGCGCGATTCCGCAACTTCGCGCCGCGGGATCGACGATTTCTCAACGACGAGCAAACGCACGCACGGTCGAATGGCTTTTTCTTCCTGCTTGCAGGGACCGCTTTTGTGGTGATGTTCATGACTATTGAGTCGATGGGCTCGAGGTGGCTCAACGACGTCCGCACGTGGAAGCAAGGGCAGGCGGTCGGCGGCCTGCCAGTCATGCCGGTCTTGCCCCCAAGTTCCGAAACGATTCGCCCGCTTCGTGTTGATGCCGGCCAGCCCCAGACGCGACTCGCCATCGATCTGGCGGTCTTTGAGCGGGCAAGAGCCAAGGCGCAAGGGCGCGGCGCTGATACGACTTCAAAGCCAAAGGCGGCCTGAGCAGAGCGAGTAAGCTGCGCTGCAGCTGGCAGCCCATCCTATCGTGTAGCGACGCAAGAGCGTGTGCTGTGCTAGGCTAAGCTCCGTGGGAGCGACCCTGGTCTACTATCTCTGCGCGCTGATTCTGCTGGTTGCGATGGCGGCCGCGTGGTTCGCAAATGTCTTTGCGCTGCCGGGCAATTGGCTGATCGTCGGGCTGGCCGCGGTCTTCGCAGCCATTTTTCCCGCGTCGACCGGCCGAGGCCTGCATTGGACGACCATCGGCGTCGCGGCCGCTCTGGCATTGGTCGGTGAGATCGTCGAATTGGTAGCCGGCGCGGCAGGAGCCAAACGTTCCGGGGCCAGTCGCCGGGCCATGCTCTTGGCTCTTGTCGGCACGATGGTCGGCAG
>DASPSM010000854.1:0-3052 GCA_035623955.1 Planctomycetaceae bacterium | reverse complement strand
GACGACTGATCCGCCAGGTCCGGTTTCGGGACTCCGGTGGAGTCCACCGGACTCCGAAGACCGGAGCTCGACTAGCCGTCGACCTGGGTGCCCCTCATGTTGCGCTGTGAGCCCAGCCAAGATGCCGGTGAGGACGTCGCCCGTGCCGCCGCTCGCCATGCCTGGATTACCTGTCGAATTGATCCATGCGCGCCCATCGGGCGCTGCGATCACGGTTTGGTAGCCTTTGAGGACGACGCAGGCGTTCCAATCGGCTGCGGCTTTGATTGCCAGCTCGACGCGCCGAGCTTGCACATCCTTTGTGGAACAACCGAGCAGCCGCGCCATTTCCCCGGGATGGGGCGTCACGGCGAGCAGGCCCTTGGGATTCCGCAGGTCTTTCGCGCGCCCGGCGAATGCGTTTAGACCGTCCGCGTCGAGAATGATCGGAACGCCGGAGCGCGCGCCGACCACGGCTCGAACAAAAGTTTGCGTTTCTTGATGCGTCGTCAGGCCCGGACCCATGCCGAGGGCGCGCTTGCCCTCAAGCAACTTGCCAAAGAGGTTGCCTTGCAGAGAGCGATCCGAAATCGCTCCGGTCAGTGTGGCCGCGAGTGGTTCGGTCATGACCTCGGGAGTGTGAGCGGCAACGATCGGCAGCACGGGCTCCGGGACCGCTGCCGTCACTAGCCCAGCGCCCGCTCGCAACGCAGCCCAGGATGCCATTACCGCCGCTCCGCTCTTGCCGACCGAACCCGCCACAATCAGCGCATGGCCGTAGTCGCCCTTATGACCGGCTGCTAGGCGCGGAGCGGAGAACCTTGCGAATTCGCGCGCCTCAGTCCAACGCAGGGTGCCCTTCCCTGTTTCCTCGATGAGTGCCTGAGGCGAGCCGATGTCGCGGACCACGAGCTGGCCCGTGTGGGCAGGCCCTTCATGCAGAAGGAGGCCGGGTTTTGGCGCGGTGAATGTCACTGTGTAATCGGCGACGATCACGGGGCCTGGGACCTCGCCTGTGTCGGCGTTGAGGCCCGAAGGAATGTCCACCGCGACGACAACGCTCGATGGGTCGCGCTGATTCACGGCGCGGACGACTTCGGCGAGCCGCCCTTCGAGCGGGCCCCTGACACCGGTGCCCAAGAGCGCGTCGACCATGATTTCGCCAGCTCGGAAATCGGACGGTGCGCTCCTTGAGGAAGGCGCATCCACATTCAGTTTGCCGACTCGTTTCCAACGCCGCAGGTTCGTTGCAGCGTCGCCCTTCACTTCACGAGGATTGCCGATCAAATACACCGACGGTTTAGCGCCCATTTTTTGGAGATGCCGTGCGATGACGAAGCCATCGCCGCCGTTGTTGCCCTTCCCACAGAGAACGATCACGCGGCGCCGTTTGAAATCTGGGAGACGCGCCGCGATGAATTCGGCGACGCTTTTCCCCGCGTGTTCCATGAGCGTGAGGCTGGGGACACGAAAGTTCTTCGTGGTGAGGCGATCGACTTCGCGCATTTCCGCAGCGGTGAGGATTTTCACGATGGGCTACTCAGGGACGCACTCGCTCGCAGGGCATGGTGTGAGTATAACCAAAACCGTGGGATGGCCTCACAGATCCTGTTGCGTGGGGTATTGCGGGAGTTGGCCTCGGGCCCCTCTGACAGCCGTGGCTGCCAGAGGGGGCCGAAATTGTCTCGCGAGTGACGCGCGTCAGAACAACAGCTTCAGAGCGAACTGAATTTCGCGCTGGGTGCCGATCGTGCCACCAATGAAGCCGTAATCCGGGAAGGGGATACCGATATCCCCTCCAGGGACACCAGCGGGAAAGATGTAGAGGCTCGCGAGCGGCGGACCGAAATCCGTACGGTTGGCGATGTTGAAGAACTCCGCGCGGAACTGTAGTGAAACTCGCTCGGTGATTTTTGTATTTTTGAGCACGGCCATATCCAGATTAATGAAACGAGGTCCGCAAAGCGAATTTCTCCTCGCGTCTCCCAGTGCGCCAACGGGTTCGAGGGTAAAACACGAGCTGCCGATCCACTGGGGCTCCACGATCCCCGTTAAGGGGTTCTTCGCTCGCTGCCTCACATACGGGTTGCAACCGGGAGTGTAGTCCGGGCGCGTCGATGCGACGTTATTGAAAAGACCGGCCTGGTCGAAACCGTCGCTGATGGTGAACGACGAACCGCTCTGCGCAGTAAAGATTCCGCTGAGCTGCCAGCCTTCGACAAAGCGGTTACCGTGGAAGGGCAACTGATAGATTACGTTGCCGACAAAGTTGTTCCGGAGGTCGAAGGTGCAGTTTCCGTAGTCGTACCGCGGATCGTACGGATCGAGTATGCCAACCGCGCCTTCCTCCAGTCCGTACGACCCGGAGTTTTCATCCAGGCAATGAGAATAGGTGTAGGACAACTGCATCGTAATGCCTCTCGCGGCTTGGCGAAGCAAGCTCACCTGCAGCGAGTTGTAGTTGGAAGTCCCTTTCGTGAGGTTTTCGTTTAGAGGAAGGACAAGCCGCCAGTCCGAACTGAAGGACGCGACCGGCCTATTGCATGCGGGCGACGACGATAGTCATATCGTCAGCTTGCTCGGGTGTGCCCGCCCACTGGTCGACCGCAGACATGAGATTCTCGGCGATGCGCGAGGCGGAGGACTCCTGCTGGCGAAGCACCTCGGCCTTGAGCCGTTCAACGCCAAATTCTTCGCCGTAAACGCTTTCGGGCTCGGTAAGACCGTCGCTGAAACCTACGAGCAGACTGCCCGGTGCGACGTGAACTGTACCTTGTGTAAAGCGCGCGTCTTCGAAGAGGCCTACGACTGTGCCGCCTTCATCAAGCGACTGGACGCGGCCGCCGGCTACGAAGAACGGCGCCAAATGGCCCGCGTTCGTGTAGGTGAGCGTTTTGGCGCTCGAGTCGTACACCGCGTAAAAGAGCGTCGCGTAACGATTGTCGGAAGTGTTCTTGAATAGATGCTGATTTAGGATCGAAACGAGTTCGGCGGTACCACTTTTGCCGTCGAGCGCGGCGGTGCTGCGAAGAGAGGCCTGTAGGCTCGCCATCAGAAGCGCCGCGAAGATTCC
>DASPSM010000842.1:0-2929 GCA_035623955.1 Planctomycetaceae bacterium | reverse complement strand
CGCGATTTCGGGCCGGTGCCGGAAAGCCCCCTCACCCCCGGCCCCTCTCCCGCCTTGCCGGCGTCCGCCGCTTCGGCGGCAACCGCCGGCGCGGACGCAATGCGGGGAGAGGGGAGAAGATTTGCGCGCGACGACTTGTTGCGCGAGTGGCCCAAAAAAGGGGACAGACCCCTGACCCATTGTGGCTGGAAACCTGGTTTGCCCTTCCGGTAGGGGGTCAGTCCCCGTTTTTGGGCAAAGCCCCTTGCGGGAGAGGGGCCGGGGGTGAGGGGAATCCGCTGAATCAATATCGCGCGCAGCCCTCAGCGCCGCGAGACCCCGAAGTTCTCGAGCACGATGTTCGAGATCGCCGTGTCGGCGATGGCCCCATCCGCTCCCGGCCGCACACCCTCGCTTGTCGAACCAACAAGCACCCCGCGGCGCGAGGCGTCGTCGGCCGGAAAGCCGTGCGATCCTTTGACCAGGCTCGGCACGAGCGGCGTGGTTCGCGCGGGCATGTCGATAAACAGCTCGACGGGGTCGTAGCCGGGCTTGCGATGGATATCGACGGTGCGGGCAAAGGCCGGCGCCTTGGCGTCGTCGAGCCACCAGTAATAGGCGAACCATTGATCGGGCTTTGAGATCAGCACGACTTCGCCCGCTCGCGGGTGATCGAGGTTGCGACGAGCGCGATCGGCGCCGGCAAGCACCTCGTGCACCGACGGATCGTCGCGGAAGAGCGCGGCGACCCGCGCGACGTCGGCGGGATCTTTCACGAAGACGTGGGCCAACTGGTGATCGACGAGCGCCCACGCGCGGCTCGCGCGGACATCGAGCAGTTCCGTCGCCTCGTGCTGGGTCAGGGCGAGCAATCCGGCCTCGCGCAAGCGGCGATTGGGGAAACCGGCCGATTGGACCGGCGTGATCACGTATTCGCCGGCGACGACCCACAGCACGTCATCCAGGCCGGCCTGCGTCAGGCCATCCTGCAGCCGACCGATAGCCGCGTCGAGCTCGACGGTCGCGGCGGCCGCTTGCGGACTATCGGGCCCGAATTTTTGGGCCGCGTAATCGAGGTGCGGGAGGTACGCGTAGGTAAAGCGCGGGCGGAACTGCCGGGCCGCCACGACGGACGATTCGACGATCCATTGGGTCGACTTGATGTTCGCCAGCGGCCCCCAGAAATGCATCAGCGGAAAGTGCCCCAACGAATCGCGCAGCTGGCCGTAAAGTTCCGTGGGTTTGGTGTAGCACCAGAGCGACTCGGAGCCGTCCGGGTTGTGGATGGGAGCCGGCGTGCAGATGAAATCGGCCTCGGCCCCTTTGATCAACAGCGGGAACCAGGCGGCGGAAGTCAGCGATGGGTCGTGCCGGCGCAGCAGCGTCCAGATCTGCGGCCGTTGGATCGCCTCGTTCCAGGCGGTCCACATTTCGACTTCGCCCTTCTCGCGCCAGAAAAACCCGTTCGCGATGACGCCATGCTGCTGGGGCGTGGTCCCCGTGGTGAGGGTTGCCTGGCTCGGACAGGTGACGCAGGGAAACGTGTGAGCAATCGGGAGGGTGACGCCCCCTTTTCCCAAGGCGGCCAGGCGCGGCATCGCCGCCAGATCGCCGGCGCGAAGGCCGGGAATCGACAGCAGGACGGCAAAGCGATTTGCCATTCGGTCAGACCGCCGTTTACTTCCTGACGAGGCGGCTTTGCCGATCGCGCCACTCGCTGTCCCTCAGGTTGAACAGGTGGCGTTTAATGAAATTGACGATCCCCGTCTCCGCGCCGACTTCTTTGATCCCAAGCAGGTCGGTTCCGCGGGAGGGAACATTGATCCCGATGAGATACATCCGGTCCTTGCTCGCCTTGTTGGTTCCGGACAGTCTCTTGTGAAGCGCCTCGGCCTCCCTCGAGTCGGGACGATTCGCCTTTCCGTACATCGTCAGAAAGGCGATGTTCCAGTCGGGATTGCGTATTTCGCTGACTTTCTGCGCCAGGTTAAGGCCCTTCACTCGTGCCGGAGGGGAAAGGAAGACGAGCGCTCGCACGTCCTGGCCGCGCGGCGTTTTCATGTCGTCGGAGGGCGCGTCGTCGTACGGCTCCTTGTTCCAATCGGCGACGGCATATGCCGCCGCAACGCCGACTGAAGAGCCCGCACCGACAATTGCCATCTTGCGCATGTTCAGCTTCTTGGCCTGGTGTTGCTGCTCGATGAATTTCTTCACCGCTTCCATGTCGTAGTCGACCATGTTTTGGTAGTCGGTGCCGGAAATGGCCGACTCCGACCTTCCCCCCGACGGACTGGTGCCGACCTCGGTGCTCTGTCCGTGCTTGCGCAGGTCGACGGTAATCACGGCACAGCCTTCGGCCTGCAGCCGCGCCGCCAGGCCGTTGGGGCCCTCGTACACCAGGCGATTCTCCCCCTGCTTGTCGCCGTGCAGGAGGACGACCACCGGGGCTTCTTTCGTGAGTTCGGGACGGTCGCCGGGCGCGGGAAAATACGTGATGTAGATCTGCCAGTTGTCGTCGGTCTGCAAGACGCGCGGCGTTCCGGTGGACGGCGGCGCGGCGGGGGGCGCTGACTCGACACGCGCGGCGCACGCGACAAACAGCAAAGTGAGCGGTAAAACGGCCAGCTTTGGCGAGGAAACTTCGCGAGAGCTCGCGTCCAGATTGGGCATAAATGACTCCCGACACGGCGACCGGCGCGGGATGCGGGCGTAGTGACGAACGGTTGAAGAAAAAGGCGATTGCTTGGGGCAACCGCCTTTAGTCTAAGACCGTGCGCAGGGAGGGTCAATCAGTTCCCTCATCTCTCGTTCCCAAGCTCTGCTTGAAGGTGTCCGGGAATTCAAAGGGCATCGGTGAGCCACCGAAGTCGTCCGTTGTTGTTCCCGCAGCGGTGGTTGTAGCGCACAAGCAATTGATACACGAAGATGGCCGCAAGGATTTGAGTTTGGT
>DASPSM010000804.1:0-11271 GCA_035623955.1 Planctomycetaceae bacterium | reverse complement strand
GCGGCCGGCAAGCCGTTCAAGGTCGTGATCACCGCCTGCATGCGCAAGCTGCTGACCATTCTCAACACAATCCTGAAGGACGGCACCTCGTGGCGACTCGAAAAATCCCTCGTCAACCCTTGAAAAGAAACACAGCCGCTTTGTGGTTCAAAAGATCTGATTTGATTGGGCGGTCAAGGCGTCGGCACGATCTTGCTGAGCGCGGGCGCGAGGACGATTTCCATCTGGTAGAACTTGAAGGTGTTCGCGTCCTCTGGGCTTTCGGCGGCCACGGCTCGATAATCGTCCAGAACCTCGACGATGAAGGCCTCCCACTGGCTCTGGGGCAGGCAGCGAGTCCATTCGACGAAAGTCGCCCGGGCGAAAGCGCAAAAGCCCTCGCGGCTCTTGAAATCCCAGGCCTTGTCCTGCACGCGCAGGTCGCTGACCCGCAATCCGCAGTCTTCGGCCAAGGCTCGGTATTCCTCGGGCGCGAAATGGACGTAGGGCCTTCGAAACTCGGGGAAGGAGTCGGCCCATCGCGGCCGTTGCCGGACGTCCTCGATAACGTCCTCGAGGGATTTGCGCCGGCCTCGCGAAACGAACCGCAGGATGGCCCGAGCGCCCGGCTTCAATGCGGCCCCAATTGACTGCAGGGCCAAACGTTGTTCGGGGACCCAGTGAAGGGCGTTAAACGAGACGATGAGATCGAATTCATTGCGGTACGACAGACTGCGCGCGTCGGCCACTTCGAACCGGAGGTTCGCCCGAGCAGGCGCGCCGAAATGCCTCGACGCAAAGGCAACCATGTCCCGCGATGGGTCAACACCCAGCACCGAGCCGCGAGGGACTCGCGTCGCGATCTGGGCGGTAATCTTCCCGTCCCCGCAGCCAACGTCGAGGATCCGCTCGGCGCCCTCCAGACTCAGCAGTGCCAGCTGCTCCGCCGCCATCGCCCGTTGACGCCTGGCTGTGATAGTCGCTGGCATGCCACTCCGTCATGGAATTTTCCTACTGCCGGCAATCGCGGAACAGAAGATCGCGCTCGTCCCGGAAACCCTTGGGCCGGTCATACCAGCACCGACGGCGCCTTGTGGTTGGCCAAGCGCTCGGCCAGTTGCGGAATTGCGACGGCCAGCACGTCCTCGATCCGTTCGGCGTACTCGAAGCGCATGCTCTTTTGCACTTCTTCGGTCAGCTCGCCGATGTCGCGGGCGTTTTCTTTGGGGAGGATCACGCATTTGAGGCCGGCGCGGCGGGCGGCGAGGACCTTTTCCTTGATGCCGCCGACCGGGAGGACCATTCCGGTGAGCGTGATCTCGCCGGTCATGGCCGTGTCGCTGCGGGTCGGCAGATTCGAGTAGAGCGAGGCGAGGGCCGTGGCCATCGTCACGCCGGCCGAGGGGCCGTCTTTGGGGATCGAGCCGGACGGGACGTGGACGTGCACGCCACCGGCTGGAGGTTCGATCCCCAGTGCCGAGATGTGCGAGACGATGTAACTCCGCGCGGCCTGGGCCGATTCTTGCATCACGCGGCCGAGCTGTCCGGTGAGCATGAAGCGATCGCTGCGATCGCTCTCGGGAAGCAGCACGGCTTCGACATAAAGCACGTCGCCGCCTGTCTCGGTCCACGCCAGTCCGGTGGCGACGCCGGGCGGCAACGTCTTTCGGGCCGACTCCAGAAAGACACGCTCGGGGCCGAGGAACTGCTTGAGGTCGCCCGGCTGCACCGTCACCTGACTCGCATCGCCTTGGGCGATCCGCAACGCGACCTTCCGCGCGAGTCGGCCGAGCGTGCGTTCCAGCTCGCGCACCCCCGATTCGCGAGTGTAACGGCGGATGATTGCCAGGACCGTCTCGTCGGGCACGGCCAACTGCTCGGGGGAGAGGCCGGCCTCCTTGCGGCGGCGGGCGAGCAGATAGCGCTTGGCGATCTCGAGCTTCTCTTCGTCGCTGTAGCCGGTGAGGCGAATCAGCTCCATGCGGTCCAACAGCGGGCGAGGAATGGTATCGGTCGTGTTCGCCGTGGTGACGAAAAAGACCTTCGAGAGATCGAACGGCAGATCGAGATAGTTGTCGCGAAACGTCGAGTTCTGAGCCGGATCCAGAATCTCCAACAGCGCGGCGGCCGGATCGCCGCGGTAATCGCTTCCCAGCTTGTCGATTTCGTCAAGCATCAAGAGGGGGTTTTTGACTTTCGCGCGGCGGAGGGCCTGCAGCACGCGGCCAGGCATGGCGCCGACGTAGGTGCGCCGGTGTCCGCGCAGCTCGGCCTCATCGTGCAGGCCGCCCAGGCTGAAGCGCTCGAACTTGCGGCCCAGCGCACGGGCGATCGACTGGCCCAGCGAGGTCTTGCCCACGCCAGGCGGGCCAACGAAGCACAGAATCGGCGCGTGGGCCTCGGGGTTGAGCTTCATCACGGCGAGGTGTTCGAGGATTCGCTCTTTGATGTCGGTCAGGCCGTAATGATCCTCGTCGAGGACGTGACGGGCGGCGGCGAGATCGAGATTGTCGGTCGTCACCTCGCTCCACGGCAGCTCCAGCAACAGTTCCAGGTGGGCCCGCGTGACCTGAAAGTCGGGGGCGACCGCCGGCGTCGTCTCGAGCCGCTTCAGCTCGCGCTCGGCCTCCTGGCGAACGTCTTCGGGCAGCTTGATCTCATCGAGCCGCTTGCGGAGCTCAACGACTTCCGCCTGCTCGGGGCTTTTTTCGCCCAGCTCTTCGTTGATGGCGCGGAGCTGCTGCCGGAGGAGGTACTCGCGCTGCTCCTTGCTCATCTCGGTCGAGGCTTGCTTGCTGATCTTTTGCCGAACCTCGGCTACTTGTTTTTCGCGGATCAGTTCTGCGTGCAACAGCCGCATCGCCTCGAGCCGCGTCGGGGCTTCGAGAATGGCGATGGCTTTGGCCGCCTCGACGCCGATCATCGACGCCAGCAGGTAGACGATCTGACCGGGCTCATCGAGCTGCGCGGCCAGTTCCGCGAAGTCGATCCGCGGCTCGGCCCCCGCCAGGTCCTGAATGCCGGCTGCCAGCTCGATCAGCTCGCGCTGCAGTCCTTCGGCTTCCGGACTCGTGTCGTCAGGCAACGGAGCCGGGCGCACGGTGGCGGCGGGATACGCGCCGGAAAGGTCAAGCGCGACCAGCTCGATCCGCTCGAGTCCCTGCACGAGCGCCTGCACGACGCCTTCGGCCCGACCCATGCGGCGGATCACCGCTTTCGTGCCGAAGTGCGATAGGTCCTCGAGCTTGGGATCGTCGACGTCGGGATTGCGCTGCGTAAAGACGGCGACGAGTTTTTCCTCCCCCTTCGAGGCGGCTTCCAACGCAGCCAGCGACTGGGGCCGCCCGACTGCCAGCGGCATGAGCGCGAAGGGGAAGAGGACCGAATTCTTCAGCGGCAAGAGGGGCAGATTCGTGGTGTCGGCCATTGTCGTCGATTCCGAATTCCCAAAGCTGGCTGAGGGTTGAGGGTGCGAGTGTCAATGCACGTGTCAATCGCTCATGGGGGCAGTACCTTGATGAGGAGCATGCCGTCGCGGTATTCGGTGACGATTCGCGAACCCTGGGGGATGCCGCCCAGGTCGAAAGTGCGCTCGAATCGCTCGTAGGAGATTTCGAGCGACCGGCAGCCCCGCGCTTCGTGTGCGACCCAGTCGCGGCGACGCCCCACGATCCGCAGCACGTCTCCTTCCAGCGTCACGGTGACATCCTGCGGCCGAATGCCGGCCAGCTCGACTTTGATCAGCCAGCCGGCGTGCAGCTCGTAGACGTCGGCGGCCGGAACCCATCCGTGGTGCGCCACGTCGGGGGGTCGCAGCAGCAGATGCCTGAGAAACGCCTGGTGCGAGGGCTTGGCCATCGCGTCACTCCCCAATTCGGTTTCACTGCGCCGCGCACGGTCATTGTGCGACGTCGTGTCACCATTGTATCCGTTCGCGCGCTCAGAAAAACTCAGCGCGCGACGCAATGATCGAACGATGCGCTGGTCGAGAACACATTGCCCGCGAGCGATGAACTCGCTATAAGGGGCGCAGACGTTCGTCGCCGGCCCATCTGAAATTTCTGCCGGCTTCCGAGTGCATTCGTTCTCTCGTCATCGCGAAGACTGCTGCAATCGAGAAGGGACGATGACATCCGAACCGGCTTACGCGTGCGACTCGGAATTCTTGAAGCTGCTCACGCGGCGCGCGGACGTCGATCTGACAGTGGTTGCGCTGGAGCTGGCGCGCGACGCTTATCCCGGAATCGATTTTCGCTCCGTCCTCGACTGGCTTGACTGTTGCGCCGGCCAGCTTTCCGGAACGATCGTCCGCTCGCACGGAGAGGTGGAAAGTCTGCAAATGCTGGCCGAGTGCCTGGCCGAGCGGCACGGGATCTTCGGCGACGACGACTGTTTCGATCGGGCCGACAGCAGCTACCTGCACCGGGTGATCGAGACTGGTCGCGGACTGCCGATCACGCTGTCGGTGCTGTATATGGCGGTGGCGGAGCGAGTGGGGATCGATCTTCGGGGAGTGTCGGCTCCAAAGCATTTTCTCACGCGGTACGAATCGGTGGGGGGGACGCTGTTTGTCGACGCCTTTGCGCGGGGCCGCGTGCTTTCGCGGAACGAATGCACGAAATGGCTCAGCGAAAGCGTCGGGCTGCGGCGCTGCGACGCGCGCGTGGCGCTCAAGCCGGTTGGCCCGCGGGCCATCGTGATTCGCATGCTCAACAACCTCAAGGTGCTGTACGCGCGGCAATCGAATTGGGCGGCGGCCTGGATGGTGCAGCACCGCCTCACGGCGCTTCAACCTGCGTCGTATCAGGAACGGCGCGACCTGGCGTTGATTTCGCTGCACGCGAACCGGCCCGGCCATGCGTTCGATCTCTTGCGCTCGTGCCTGCGGAACTGCCCGAACGACGAGAAGCCGATTCTCGAACATCACCTGCAGGAAGCCAGCACTCAGATCTGCCGCTGGAACTGACGAACTCGCAGCGCTCCTGGGTCTGAAGGAGCCGCGCGCGTCAGTAACCGGTTCTTCGCTTTGCCCGAGAAGCCCACTTGCTGTGCCGCAGCCCGGGCAAGCCAGTTGCCCGGGCCAGCCAGGGACTGGCATTTTTATGGAGTCGAATTGGCCCGTGGGGGGACCGGAACTCCGGTTGCCGCGGCGAGTGTCCGCCAGTTTTCCGCTGTCTTCTTGAGGAACAGAACCGTGTACGCGCCGTTACCCGTGGTTGGCTGTCCCCGGAAGGCGACGCGGATATCGGTCTGCGTTTCGTCGACGAAGAGAATCTCGTTCGCGTCCACAATCGCGTCATCGAGCGAAATCATCTTGCGGCCGTCTGGTCCCCTGGGCGGCTGACCGTAGGTCGTCCGTGACCAGCAAACGGCCAACACGCACGCCACAAAGCAAGCCGCAGCCAACCAAAACGCTTTCATCGAGCGGTCTCCTTTTTACAGGCCAACTGACGGAAAGGCTGTTTTGCGCGAAAGCTGAGGTTACCGGGTCTTGCCGGCCGCTCGCCAGGAACAGCTCGCTTGCGATGTTCGGTTGCCCGAGGCGGGCGTACGCTCACTCTTTGTGAGCCCGCTTATTTCGTCGGGCGCCCGTCGGGGTTATCTTCGCCGTACGGCTTCCGATCGATTTGCTCGCAACGTGCAACAGGGAAAATTGGCATGCGGATGGCGCAGACGAAGGCCCAGCTCGAGGATTCCGTCACCACGCACATGCATCAGAATTTCACGCGGTTGCGCCTGAGCGGGAGCGTCGGCGAGGCGCTCGAGTGGCTGCGCTCGCACCCGCCGGCCGGCCGGATCATCTACTTTTATGTTGTCGACGAGAACGAGGTGCTGCGCGGGGTGGTGCCGACGCGCCGGCTGATTCTGAGTCCGCCGGAACGGCTCTTGGCGGAGATCATGGTCAAGCAAGTCGTGACGGTGCCGGCGGCGGCCACCGTGTTGGAAGCCTGCGAGCTGTTCATTCAATACCGCCTGCTGGCCCTGCCAGTCGTCGACGCGCAAGGCCACGTGCTGGGCGTTGTCGACATGGAACTGTACACGGACGAACTGAGCCGATTAGACGATTCGCGGGCGCGCGACAACCTGTTCCAGCTGGTGGGGGTCTACATCTCCGAGGAGTGGCAAGGCGCGCCCCTGTCGGCCTTCCGGCGACGCTTTCCCTGGCTGGGCTGCAATCTGGCGGCCGGCATTCTGGCGGCTTTCCTGGCGGGCATTTTCAAGGCCGAGTTGAACCGCGTGGTGGCGTTGGCGTTTTTTATCCCCGTTGTGCTGAACCTGGCCGAGAGCGTCAGCAGTCAGTCGGTGAGCCTGGCTCTCCACTCGCTCGGCGGCCAAAGGCCGACCTGGCGCACGCTGCTGCGAAGACTGCGCGGCGAGCTGGCAACGGGGACGCTCTTGGGAGCGGCCAGCGGAGCGGTCATCGGGCTCGTGGCTTTGGTCTGGCTCGGACTGCCGCGCGTGTCGTTGTGCCTGTTGGGGGGGATTGGAGGCGGAGTGGCCGGCGCGGCCATGCTGGGAATTTCCTTGCCGATGCTGCTGCAGTTGTTTCGGTTGGAGCCCCGCGTTGCCGCCGGACCGGTCGCTCTGGCTGGTGCCGACGTGCTCACGATCCTGATCTACTTCAACCTGGCCCGATGGCTCCTCGCATGACGGTCGGAACCGCGCCACGCGTGCGGCTCTTGGCTTCGCCAAGACGCGTGCCGCGGCACTCAGCGTGGTTCGTGATAGCGCGAAGGCCGCACTGGGTGCAGGGGCATGCCCCCGCTGGAAAAGGGTTGGCGGCTCTGATAGGGTACGGGGCTTGAAAGTCGACGTCTTCGCCTCAGAACTCGTGCTCGCCGGGGCATTTAAGGAAGGTCGTTCGTGAGTCTCGTCTTGGAACAAAAGCCGCAAGCGATTTCTGGAGTCAGTGCGGGGACAGAGGCCGAGATTACGACGGCTTATCCTTCGTTGGCGGCGACCGGGTTGGGGCGGGCAGTCGGCCGGATGTGCGACGGCGTTTTGATCACGCACGGCGTTTCTTGGCCGCGGCTGTTGATTACGCTGCCGCTGTGGCTGATCGTGGTGCCGATCGCGCTGACGGTGACGCTGATCCTGTACTTCATCACCAAGATCTCGGGGCAGAGGTTCGTGCTGACGAATCGCAGCCTGCAGGTGCGGCAGATGATCGGCGTGCGGCTCAACGGCCAGGCGTCGCTGGCTGACATCAAGAACGTTGAAATCGAAGAGCTGCCCGGGCAGGCGTTTTACAAGGCGGCCGACCTGTTGATTCAGGGGGCCGACGGAAAGACGATCCTGCGACTGGAAGGCGTGCAGCGACCGGCCGTGTTCCGGCAGACGATTCTCGAGGCCCGCGACGCGCGGCAGCGCGTGGAAGAGTCGCTCAAGGCGATTCAATCGCGGAAGGCCTGAGCGCACTGGGGCTCGAAGGTGCCGCTAGTAGCGCGCGGCCGCGTCACTGAATTGACCGCTGGTTGAACGCTGAGCCGTGGAGTCGCTGATTCTCGTAACCGATCGCGCTCATGGCACGGCTCCGGATGCAAGTGCGCGCGGACTCGGCTAAAGTCGAAGCTTCCTAAGCGCGCATCCAAAGCGAGTCGAAACCATGACACACACCGCCCCCATCGCCAGGCGACCCGAGTCCACCGAATACGCTCCGCAATTCGATCGGTACATTCGCCTCGTGCCGGAGGGGAACGTCGTCGAGATTCTTGCGGATCAGCTCGCTCGGCTGCAGGCCGTCCTGCAGCCACTGAGCGACGCCCAGTCGCTGGTGCTGCATCCCCCCTACACTTGGACGCTGAAACAAGTTCTGGGACACGTCACCGATGCCGAGCGCGTCTTTGGCTATCGGGCGCTCCGCCTGGCCCGGCACGATGCCACTCCGCTCCCCGGTTTCGACGAGACCGAGTTCATGAAATTCGCCGACTTCAACGCGCGTCCGCTGTCGGAGCTGCTCGACGAATTCACCTTCCTTCGCCGGTCGCATCTGCTCCTGTTGCGGCACCTGTCGCCCGAGGACTGGCAGTTTCGCGGAACGGTCAGCGACCATTCCGCGACGGCCGCCGTGCTCGCCTATGTGATGGCAGGGCACGCGGAGCATCATTTGGCGATCGTAAAAAAACGCCTCGGAGTCTGACCGGCGACTAAGCCCGTTTAGAACTGGGAACTTAGCGCTCCCCGCCGCAGGTCGCATAGCAGCGACCTTTCATTTGCGGCGATTGTCGCCGCGCCCCGGCCAATCTGCATGGAACGCTCGTCTAGTGACGCTGCCGTTTCGTCCCCACGCAAGTCCTCATATTCGGCTCGTAACGCGCATACGGCCTGGTCGCGATGAAGAATCGGGGCAAAGCCGCCCAAATCGAAAAAAAATAGTCCAGACTTGAGCTGGTGGATTACGAGAAAGTAAACGTAGTCCTCAGGAAAACGCCGGCAATGGGCGCGCAGACTGTCGGTGCCAACGAGATCGACTGGGCGGCACTTCGTGAAGAGGCGCTGGGGGATCCTGCGTCGTCGCTCGTGCCTCCCAACGTCAAGTTTCCCGCGTTGCCTCACGCCGTCACCCTCTACGTGCAAAAGGCCCGGGACCAGGCGGTTCCTTTGAAGGAGCTCGCCGCCATTCTGGAGGCTGATTCGGGACTGACGATCCAGCTTCTGAAGTATGTGAACTCCTCGTATCTCGCGGTCAAAAGGAAAGTCGTCAGCGTCCTGCAGGCCCTCTCGCTTCTGGGCAGCCAAAAGAGCCTGCGGTTTGTGATCGCCACCGGAATGGAAGCGGCGATCCGGGCTCACGATTCGAAGCTCATCAAGCAAAACGAGTTCTGGAACACGAATCTGCAAAAGGCGATCTTCGCGCGCGAAGTGGCCCTGCTCTTGAACGCGGATCCCGAGGTCGCATTCGTCGGCGCGCTGTTGCAGGATTTTGTGCTCCCGGTGCTCACGAACGACTTGTTCGAGGACTATTGCCAGTTCGTGCCGTCGGAGGAAACGACGCCGCGCTCGCTCGGCGAGTTCGAGCAGGCCCGCTTCGGATTGGATCACGGCCTGGTCGGCGCCTGCCTGGCGCATGCCTGGAACCTGCCGGACGAGCTTGTGTGCTGCATTTGCTATCATCACAGCGGACTGCAAATCCTGACTCATCCCAAGCTGGGCCGAACGCCCGTCGCGGCAGCCGCCCTCTCGGCGCTGCTTCCCGACCATTTCTGCCGGAACAATCGCGGCTTGGAGCTGTTGCTGAAGCTCGAGCCCAAGTGGCTGGCCTTCGACCTCGAGCGCCTGGCCGATTCGGTCGACCGACAGTACGTGCACATGGGGCTGGGGCTGCACAACGATTTTCCGCTCTTGCCGCGTTGTAAGAGCCTGGCCAAGGAAGCCTCGGTTTCTCCCGTCGAGCCCGTCGACGCCGCCGCAGGGACGTGACGCGAGCGCCAACTTCGGGCGGTCGAATTGACACGCCCCGTTCGCGCAATTAGCCTGAATCCTTCGCGGCTCACGACGTCTGCTCTTTGACCGTCGTGGCACCTGCGGCCGATCTGTTCTCCCTCTTGGAGGACGGGCCGTCTCTGAGGTCGTCCTCATGGCGTGGGACGGCCGTTCCGTGCACCCGTTTTGTCCTGCGCTGGGCATAACCGACTGGGTGTGCCGAGCAACTAACTGGACTGAAAACGGGGAGTGTCACAATATGAATGCGCTGGGTCGTATGATTGCGCTTTGCCGCCCCCTTGCCTGGGGCCTCTCGGCGGCTATCGGGATTGCCCTGTGTGCCTATGTCGCGAATTCCTCGCCGACCGCAGTCTTCGCTGACGCGGCGGCTCTCAACGATCCCGCGGCCGCGGAGACGTCGATCGGACAAGCCAAGGCCAGCGGATCGAAATCCGCCACGGTGCTGCTGGGCAGCCCAGATCTCACCGCGGGAATTCCGGGCACCGGGCCCCTCACCGTCGCCGAAATTAAGAAGTGGCTCACCCAGCCGGGCGTGCACGACGTTCTGAAAGTCGAGTTGCCGCTCGGCCTCAACGCGGGCAAGCCGAAAGGGCTCGAGGCCAATCCGCTGACGCGAGCCAAAATCGAGCTCGGCCGTCAGCTCTATTTCGACACGCGTCTCTCGGCCGACGGCACCGTGAGCTGCGCGAGCTGCCACGCCGCCGAGGAGGGGTGGGCCAGGCACACGCAGTTCGGCGTGGGGATCAAAAGGCAGATCGGCGGCCGCAATTCACCCGTGAGCTACAACCGCATCTTGAGCGACCTGCAGTTCTGGGACGGTCGAGCCGAATCGCTCGAAGCTCAGGCCAAAGGTCCGATCGCCAATTCCATCGAGATGGGGAACACGCACGAAAAGGCCGTCGCAACGATCGCCGGGATCGAAGGCTACCGCCTGGAGTTCGAAGCAATCTTCGGCGCGTCCGGCGTGACGATCGACAACGTCGCTAAGGCCATCGCGTCCTTCGAGCGCTGCATCGTCACCGGCTCGAGCCCCTTCGACTACTACGAGGCCCTCTTGCCCTTCTCCAAGCTGAGCAGAGAGGACTTCGAGGACATGCAGAAGGACGACAAGCCGACCTACGCCCGATACCAGAAGCTCCTGGCCCTGTCGAAACAACATCCGATGCCCGCGAGCGCCGTCCGCGGCCGCGACCTGTTCTTCAGCATGCGCGTCAACTGCGCGGCTTGCCACGTCGGCGCGAACCTCACCGACGAGAAGTACCACAACCTCGGCATCGGCATGGAGAAACCGCACCCCGATCTGGGCCGCTACGAACAGACCAAGAACGAGAAAGACAAAGGCGCGTTCAAGACGCCGACGGTCCGCAACGTCGCAATGACCGGTCCGTACATGCACGACGGCAGCCAGAAGACGCTCGAAGAAGTCGTCGCCTGGTACAACAAAGGCGGGCACCCCAACCCGCACCTCGACGAAAAAGTCAAACCGCTAAAACTCACGGATCAGGAACAAAAGGACCTCGTCGAGTTCCTCAAAGCCTGCACGGGCGACTTCCCCCCCGTCAACACAGACCGTCTCCCCGCCAATTAAGCAGGGCAGGGGCACGCCCCTGCACCCGCTGCGGCCTGAGCCGAACCGAGAACACGCGGCTCCCCGCGGCTCGCGTTGTTGCCCCTCGACCGCGCGGAATGCGCCGCGCTTGCAGATTCGACATTTGTCGTGTAAATTCGACTTAAGTAATGCGAGGATGGCACTGCGATGGCGAAAAAGCGAGACGCGGCCGCTCGGCTGGGGGCGCTCAAGGGGCTCACGGAAGCCGAGTGGGCCATCATGCATGTCGTGTGGGAGCA
>DASPSM010000655.1:0-4955 GCA_035623955.1 Planctomycetaceae bacterium | reverse complement strand
CCCATCTCGCCGCCGAGCGCGTCGATCTCGCGGACGATTTGCCCCTTGGCCACGCCGCCGATGGCGGGGTTGCAACTCATCTGGCCGATCGTGTCCAGATTCATCGTCAAAAGCGCGGTCTTCGCGCCCATCCGCGCGGCGGCCAGCGCTGCCTCGCAGCCCGCATGCCCGGCTCCCACGACGACGACATCGAAATCGTATTGCGACGCAACCACGCGTCAGTTCCCGGATTGAGGCGAACGCGAAATCACGACCGTACGAAACGGTCGAACGGATTATCTTAGTGCGTCACGCCCATCTCTTGCATCCGCGCGCGAAAACGCAATACTGCTGGCTGCGAGCCGATCAACGTCTGACGACTTTTTAACACGGAAAGAGACCATGACGACCACCCGAACCGACGCGGTCAAACTCCGGGGCAACCCGGTGACCCTGGTTGGCAGCGAGTTGAAGCCCGGACAGCCCGCGCCCGATTTCAAGCTGCAAGACACCGCGATGCAGGAAATTTCGCTCGCGTCCAGCAACGGAAAGACGCGGATCATCGCGACGATTCCGTCGCTCGACACGCCCGTCTGCGCGATGGAGACGAAGAATTTCAATGAGAAGGCGGGCCAGCTGCCGAACGTCGAGGTGCTGGTCGTCAGCATGGACTTGCCGTTTGGGCAGAAACGCTGGTGCGGCGCCGAGAACGTCGCCAACGTGAAGACATTGAGCGCGCACCGTGCCACGAGCTTTGGCGAGGCCTATGGGGTGCTGATCCAGGGCGGCCCGCTCGACCGCTGCCTGGCCCGCGCGATCTTCGTCGTCGATCCTCAGGGCAAACTGAAGCACGTCGAGTATGTCAAAGACATCAGCGAGCATCCGAATTACGAGGCAGTGCTGGCGGCCGCGAAATAAGGTGGCGGGGTTTATCTCCGCCTTCCGGGAGACCGATGCGGCCCGACGTTGCCAAAAAAAGGGCTCGTCCACTTCAAAGGAACGAGCCTTTTTTGATCTTGCCGCCGCAGGAGCTTACTTCCCTTCCGCCGGCTCCTTCAGCTCGGATTTGTAGTAGTTCGGGAAGGCCGGGTGTGTCGGGTGGACGACCGGGTGCCTGGCCAGTTCGCCCATTACAACGTCGATCGCCTTCTCGAGCTGGGGATCTTTCCCTTCGCGTACGAGCTTTGGATCGAACTCGACCTCGACGTCCGGCGCGACGCCCCGGTTTTCAACGTCCCAACGGCCATTGGGGAACCAGATGCCCCAGCGCGGGGCGGTGACGCTGCCGCCGTCCATTAACGGCGGATAGCCACCGATGCCGACGAGGCCGCCCCACGTCCGCTTGCCGATCAGCGGACCCAATCCTGCCTGCCGGAAGGTGTAAGGCAGGTAGTCGCCGCCGGAGCCGGCCATTTCGTTGATGAGCATGACCTTGGGGCCCGGAATCGCAGAAGTCGGGCTTTGCTGGTCGTGCCCTTCACGCGTCGTCACATAGTTGCGGATCGGTTGACGCAGATAGTCAATGATGTGGTCGGCCAGAAGTCCGCCGCCATTGAACCGCTCGTCCACGATCACCGCGTCGCGTCCTGACTGGGCGAAGAAGTAGCGGTTAAAGCGGATGTAGCCTTGCGCGCTCGTATCCGGCACGTAAATGTAGGCGACCTTGCCACCCGTCGCTTTGTCGACAGCCCGGCGATTGGCGTCGACCCAAGCCAGGTTGCGGAGCATCCGCTCGTTTTCGATCGGAACCACCGTGACCTCGCGGCTTCCCTTTCCGTCGGGATTCGGCCCAACCTTGAGGACCGTCTGCTTGCCGGCCGTCCCCTCGAAGAGCGCGAAGACCTCGTCCTCGCCGCGCAGCTCCTTGCCATTCACCTCCAGAAGGTATTCGCCCTCTTTGACGTTAGCGCCCGGCTGAGTCAGTGGGGCGCGAAGGCTGGGGTTCCAGCTCTCGCCGCGATAAATCTTTGCGAAGCGATGCTTGCCATTTTCGACGCGGAAGTCGGCGCCGAGCAGGCCTCCCTTGCGCGGCTCGCGTTCCGGCACGTCCCCGCCAAACATGTAAACGTGCTGCAGACTCAAACCGGAGAGCAGCTCGTCCAACAGATAGGTCAGATCGTAGCGGCTCCCGAGGCCGTCGAGATAAGACTCGTGTTCTTTCCAGGCCCCGTTCAAGTCGTACCCGTGATAGTTGGGGTCGTAGAGGAAATCTCGCTCGATCCGCTGCACTTCGCGGTACATCTGCCGCCACTCGGCCCGGGGATCGACCAGGACTTCGATGTCTTCCATTTTTAGCGCGCCGTCACCGGGCTTGGCCGGGGCGGCCGTGCTGGCAATGAACCACCCCGGTCCGTGGCGGTAGAGCATCTTTTCGCCATCATGCGAGACGGCGAAATGCTGCGCGCCTTCGACGACCTTCTCGGCCTTTCGCTTGGCCATATCGAACTTGTAGACGGTCGCCGCGCCGGGGCCGCCTTCGCCCTGCTGGCCGCCTCCAATCCGCAACTCGGCGGTTTCGACGACGAAGAAGGTCCCGGCCTTGCCAGCGTTCGTGCCGCTGTAATGCCTGGCCGGCAATGGGAGGGCCAGTGTCCTCTGATCGATGTTCTCGAGGTCGATCTTGACCTTCGGAGCCTCTTTGGCACTCTCTTTTTTGTCCTTGCCGTCTTTGGCTTCTTTACTCTTCTCGTCTTTGGCGGTTTCGTCTTTGGACTTGTCGTCTTTCGCTTTTTCGTCCTTGCCTTTTTCCTTGTCCGCGTCCTTCTTCTCTTTCTCGTCGTCGCTCTCGGGGGCCAACGGGGAAGGCTCGTCCTTGTTCAACACGACAACGTAGGCCGCCCGCGTCACGGGCCGATTGAAGATCGACATGCCCGATCCAACCGTTGGCCCAATGTCGGTGCTGGCGAGGAAGTACAGGTATTTGCCGTTTTTGTCGAAGACCGGGGAATCGGCATCGCTCATCCCGTCGGTGATCTGGTGGGCCTTGCCCTCCTTCAGCGAATACAGAAAGACGGCGCTCATCCACGACTTGAGCGGCCTCGCAAAAGCAAACCACTGGCTGTCGGGAGACCACGCGACCGCATTCGGCGGCCCTTCGGCGAAGTAACCCGTGTCGACTTTCTTCGACTTGCCGGTGGCCACCTCGACCAGCCAGATGTTCGTCTGCTTGTCGCTGCAGGTGATCCATTTCGAATCGGGAGACCAACTCGGGTTGTAGAAGAACGACTCGCTGTCGCCGACTTTCAAAATTTTCGGCTTTCCGCGCCCGTCCTGCGCGCGAATGTGCAGCCGATACTCGCCCGATTCGTCCGAGAAATAGGCGATCGATTTGCCGTCGGGGGACCAGGCGGGATCTCGCTCGGCCACTCCGACGGTGTTCGTCAGATTGCGGATGTCTCCTTTTTCGGCGGGGACAGTCAGAATTTCGCCGTGCGCCTCGAACACGGCGCGGGCACCCGTGGGCGACAGGTCGGCTGCTTGAATCGTTTTGGCAACCTTCGAGAATTTGGGCCGCACGCTCGGCAGATCGGCAGCGACGTGGATGGGCACCGGCTTCATCTTTTGCGTCTTCAGATCGAAGAGGCAGATCTTGCCGAAGCAGTCGAACACGATCGCGTCGGCGCAAGCAGACGCCGACTTGATGTCGCCGCTTTCCTTCGGATCGACCAGGCGGCGGACACTCTTGCCGGCCACGTCGCACGCATAGAGCGTCGAAGTGCCGTCTCGGTCGGAGAGGAAGTAGATCGTGTCGCCGATCCACATCGGATTGAAATCGGTGGAGTCTTTGCGCTCGATTTTGGTGATCGACGAGTCGTCCAAGTCGGCGATCCAGATCGGGCTGGCCGAGCCGCCCCGATAATGCTTGAGCGGCCGCATCGGCCCGGGGAACTGCGGCTTGTTCGAGAACGGCACGTAGGCGATCCGCTTCCCGTCGGGCGACAGCGAGCCCGCCTCGGCCATCGGCAGCGGTAACTCGGTCGCCGGCCCGCCCGTGGGCGGGACGGTGAAGAGTCGGAGGAAGCGGCCGTAACTGTGCCGACTCGAGCGGAAAATGATCTGTTTTCCGTCCGACGTCCAGCCGACGGGAACGTCGGGATCGGGATGATGAGTCAGCCGGACAGGCACCCCGCCGGCGGCCGGCATCACGTAAACGTCGAGGTTCCCCTCATATTCGCCGGCAAACGCAATCGACTTACCGTCTGGAGAAAAGACCGGATAGCTTTCCAGCCCGACGCCGACGGTCAAGCGCTGGGCGTCACCCCCTTCGCGGCCGACGATCCAGAGGTCGCCGGCGTACGTGAACGCGATTTGCGACGAGCATACTGCCGGCAACTGCAGGAGAAGGTGCGGGTTGCCCTTGTCCGCGGCCTTGGCTTCGTCGGCCCAGGCCCGGTGGGCTGTCGTCCCGCACAAAACCAGTCCCACAAAGACAATCGAGAAAAACCGCAACCGGGAACCAGTCGACCGAACAGGGAAATGCATGCTGCGCGCCATTTCTCGGGTTCCAAGATCCAGGGGTGCAACAGGCCGCGCACACGGGGCGCCGCCGTCGATTTTCGGGTAACTCTGCCGTAGTTCAGCTTCAGCGGGGATTTCTTAGAACGAATCTGACCGATGGGGCGAACTGCGCAAACTTTAACCATACCCGGAGGCGCGAGTCGAGGCAACGCGGCCGGCGTAGGCCCGCTAAGGGGTCCGCCAAATCGACGCACTCAGCGCGTCGCCTAGGGATGTCTGACCTGGGCTTGCTCTGTCGGCTTGCCGTATTTGTCAGAAGCTTCCCAAAGACGAATGGTGCCGTCGGTGCTGGAACTGGCGATCCGCGCTCCATCCGGGCTCCACGCGACGCACTGAACGAGCGCCGTGTGCGCCCTTAGGGTTAGCGTTTCCTGCCCGGTCTCGGCATCCCAGATCTTCAGCAGATTGTCGTTGCCGCCGGTGACGATCCGCTTTCCGTCGGGGCTGAATGACACACA
>DASPSM010000790.1:0-19417 GCA_035623955.1 Planctomycetaceae bacterium | reverse complement strand
GGGACGCCGTCACCGCCGCCGCCCGTGGCGTTGCGGCACTCATCGCCCGTTTCCACGGCGAGGGGTCGGTCGAAGGCGTGATCGGTCTAGGCGGTTCGGCCGGCACGACCATCGCCACGGCCGGCATGCGCGTGCTGCCTATTGGCGTGCCCAAAGTGATGGCGAGTACGCTAGCTTCCGGAAATGTGCGGCACTACGTGGGCGACAAAGACATCCTGATGCTCAACACGATCGTCGACGTGTCGGGCATCAATCGGGTCAGCCGGATCGTGCTGGGCGAAGCCGCCCGCGCGATGGCTGGGCTCGTTAAGTTCCGCAATAAGCAGGAAGCGTCGGCGGACAAGCCCGTAATCGCTGCCACGATGTTCGGCGTAACGACGCCTTGCGTCGAGCGAGCCCGACGCGTTCTGGAAGAGGCCGGGTACGAAGTCCTCGTCTTTCACGCAACGGGCACTGGCGGCCAAGCGATGGAATCGTTGATTGTCGACGGCCTGATCGCCGGCGTCCTCGACATCACCACGACCGAGCTGGCCGACGAGCTAGTGGGTGGAGTGCTAAGCGCCGGCCCCGACCGGCTCACGGCCGCCGGCCGCAAGGGGATTCCACAAGTGATCTCGGTCGGCGCCCTCGACATGGTAAATTTCGGCCCCCCCGAAACCGTGCCGCCCAAATTCGCCGACCGCAAGTTTTATCATCACAATCCAACCGTGACGCTCATGCGGACGACGGTCGAGGAGAACCGAAACCTCGGCGAAGAAATCGCCCGCAAGGCCGCTACGGCAACCGGCCCGACGGCGATTCTCTTCCCGCTGCAAGGCGTGTCAGCCATTGACCGCGAAGGACAGCCGTTCGACGATCTCGCCGCCCGCCGCACACTATTGGATGCGCTGCGGCGCAACCATGGCACGGTCGAGCTGATTGAACTCGACTACCACATCAACGATCCGCAGTTCGCCGAAGCGGGTGCACGCAAATTAATCGACATCATGAAGAGCAGCCGTTGATCGCAGTCGGGAGCCGAGGGGCGAATCATGTTCAAACGTCAGGAAATCGTGGATCGCCTGCGGGCCAAAGCTGCCTCCGGCAAGCCGATCATCGGCGGTGGCGCGGGCACGGGGTTGAGTGCCAAGCTCGAGGAAGCGGGTGGGATCGACTTGATTGTGATTTACAATTCCGGCCGTTTTCGGATGGGGGGCCGCGGTTCGCTTGCCGGGATGATGCCCTACGGGGACGCCAATGCCATCGTGATGGAGATGGCCCGCGAGGTGTTGCCCATCGTGCAAAACACGCCGGTGCTCGCTGGAGTTTGCGGCACCGATCCGTTCCGCGTGATGCGGCTGTTCCTCGAAGAGGTGCGCCGCGCGGGGTTTGCGGGCGTGCAGAATTTTCCGACAGTCGGGCTGATCGACGGCGTTTTTCGGCAGAACCTCGAAGAGACCGAGATGGGGTTCGGCAAAGAGGTGGACATGATCCGCCTCGCGCACGACCTCGACCTGCTCACTACGCCCTATGCGTTCAATCCTGACGAGGCCCGCGACATGGCCCAAGCGGGCTGCGACATTCTGATCCCGCACATGGGTCTGACGACCAAAGGATCGATCGGAGCGAAGACGGCTCTCACGATCGAAGAGTCGGCCAAGCGCGTGCAGGCGATGCACGACACGGCAAAGCGTGTGAACCCGGACGTCCTGGTGCTCTGCCACGGCGGCCCGATCGCCGAGCCGGCCGACGCCCAATATATCCTCGACCATACCGAAGGGATCGTCGGCTTCTACGGCGCCAGCAGCATGGAGCGGCTGCCGGTGGAGCCGGCCATCACGAACCGGATTCGCGAGTTCGGGCAACTCCACTTCCGCAAGTGATCAGACCCGCGGTTACTTTCGCACCGATTGCAAGTGCCTTTGCTGCCGCAGGCCCAAACCGCCCCCGGCGGTCACCAGGCGAGTTCGCCGCCGACGAATGGGCCTTGTAGGGTGAGCGTGTCGTTGTCGGCGACAAAGCGGCGCGAGCTGAGGGTGGTGGGGTTGGTGTCGAGTTGATCGGGAGCCAGCGCCACTCCGTCGAGGAACAGGAACGTGTACCCCCCGCGGATCGTCAGGTGGTCGGTGGCCAGGTACGACAGCGTGAACGTGACGTCCCAACCGGTGGCGAACGGCACTTCCCGAGAGGAGCGCTGATCGTACGTGTCGCCCGTGTTGAACAGCAGATTCTTCTGCTCGACAAAGTTCGCGTACACGCCGCCGCGGCAATCGATCGAGCCATACAGGCGTGGGAACCACAGGTCGTGCGCGTATTCGGTCCCGAGCTGAAATCCCGCCAGGTTGTTGTTGGTCCACGTTCGGTACAAGCCCACGGCGCCAGGGGTCAGGTTGTTGGCGTTGTCGGAGGCGGACAACTGGAACAGGTCGCCAAGGTTCATGTAACGAAAGCCCGCCATGATCGAAGTTGTCGCCCAAATCGAATGGCGGACGTTGATCTCGATGCTATTGAATTGCGACTCGTACTCGGCAGTCTGCACGTTGGCTCCAACGAAGGCTGACGTGTCGAAGGCTCCTGTGGCGGGCCCCCAATACGGCAAGAGGGGTCCCAATCCGTTGGCGCCGGTGGGAAAAGTCGGCGTTCCGTTGCGGCGATCCCAGTCGACGTCCCCGTAGTACGTCGCTTCGATCATCCACGTGTCGGTGATGTAGCGTCCGAACGTGATCCGCATCCCCGGTTCGAGCGGATAGGTCACCTCGTTGGTGTCCAGCAAGAAATGGCCGTTGCGCGGATCCTTCGTGTTGTTGAGATTGTCGTAAGACGTCAGGTTGTGTTCGTCGGCCCGGCTTCGCATCAGCCAGACGTTGTCGCCGCGCAGATACCAGCTCGGCCGAGGCGGACAGCAACCCGCAGTCAATCCGCCGAGCGGAGGGCCGCCGTAAGGATCGACCCCGGGAGGTCCCACACCGCAGGGGCCGGGACCACATCCCGGGCCGTATTCCAGACCGGGGCCAGGCATCATCGGCTGGGGCATGTTCGCGTTGGGCCAATTCGGCGAAATCGCCGCGGGCGGAGGCGTCAACATTTGTTGGGGGTTAGCCGGCGGAGCGCCCTGCTGCGGACCGGGAGGTCCAACTGGCGCGGCCTGGTATCCCATCATCATCATTTGGGGACCGGCAGAATCAGGCTGTCCAGTCGGCATGGGATACGCGGGCTGTGGCTGGGCACCAATCCAGGAGGGTGGCGCGACAGAGTTGGGTTCCGGCTGTGCCGGGCCGCCTGCGCAGACGACGTTCGGCTGACCGGCAAAATCTGCCAGTTGAGCCGGCGTGAGGCCCAGGTCGATGTCGTCAGCCTGCTGGCGAACGGATTGCTGGGCAAATGCGACCGGGGCGGCGACCGCCAGGAGCGAAACGCCGAGGACGAGGGGCCTCAGATTCATGGAAACTCCGCGGCATCCATCAGCCCCCCGCGGAAAATGCAGCGCAAAAGACAAAGCGCAAACTCGGCGCTTTTGTCGCCGTCGTTACTATCGGCAAAGTCGCCCAGAGGATCTGAGGAAACTTTGCACGCGAAGCTGCGGAAGCGAACTTCTGCGATCTTTAGGGCGACCGCAGAAGCTGGGCGGCCCGGCGGACGTAAAGAACTCCGCTGCCAAAGGTGAAGAGCACGGCCAGCCAGAGCAAGACGTCGCGAAACGTGCCGAACCAGAGCGCCGAGGCGACGGCCGGGCTGAGTGAGAACAGGCAAGCACCGACCGCCAGGCACTGGGTGACCATCTTGATTTTGCCGCTCATCGTGGCGGAAAAGTCTTTGCCCTGCTGTTCGAGGATCGCTCGCAAGCCGGTGATGAACATCTCGCGGCCGATCACGATCAGCGTCATCCAGGGCCCGACCCCTGACTCCTTGATCGGCAGGAGGAAGATGAATGCCCCGCAGATGATGATCTTGTCGACGAACGGGTCGAGGATGCGACCAAGCGTCGTGACCGTACCGTAACGCCGCGCCAGATAGCCGTCGACCGCGTCCGTAGCGGCAGCCACGATGAACACCGCGGTTGCGGCGAGCCACATCCCTCCGTACGAAATCATCCCGAACAGGACAAACGAGAGGACGAGGCGGCTGACGGTGATACAGTTCGGGAGATTGAGGGCTCGCGCATCGATGGGTCCGTAGCGGTTCTCGCGAGGGGCCGGCTTTTCGACGATGTTATTAGTGGTCGTCATGAAATCGAGCCGCGTGCGTGGCCGTTGGCCGATCGCAACTTTGCGAGCGTGCTTCCCGCCCCTCTCAATTATTGCACGGTTCCGACGAGGTCATAGCCCTCCCGCCCCGTAATTTCGACGCTGACAAACTCCCCGACAAGCAGATCGGCAGCCGGGATGCGTACGCAGCCGTCGATTTCGGGGGCGTCCGCAAAGGTGCGTCCAGTACATTCCCCCTCTTCGGCCTGCTCATCAACTAATACGTCCAATTCGTAGCCGATGAGGGATTCGGCGTGCTCGAAAGCGATCGGTTGCTGTAAGGCCATCAGCGCGTCGCGACGCTCGGTTTTTACCGGCTCGGGCAGGTGTCCGTCGAGCTTGACCGCGGGAGTTCCCGGCTCCAACGAGTACGTAAACACGCCTAGCCGCTCGAACCGGGCCTCCTGGACGAAATCGGCCAACTCGGCAAACTGTTCATCCGTTTCGCCCGGAAAGCCGACGATGAACGTCGTGCGGATCACGACGTTTTCGATCCGCGTCCGCAGCTTGTCGAGCAGCTCGACAGTCTGGCTGCGGTTGACGCGGCGTTGCATGCGTTTGAGCACGGTGTCGTTGATGTGCTGCAGCGGCAGGTCGAGATACGGCAGAATTTTCGGCGAGTTGGCAATCGTGTCGATCAATTCGTCGGTGAAATGAATCGGGTACAAATACATCAGCCGGATCCAATCGATGCCTTCGATCGTCTCCAGCTCGCGCAGCAGCTCGACCAGGCGGACGCGTCCGTACAGATCGAGCCCGTAGTAAGTCGTGTCCTGCGCGACGAGATTCAGCTCGCGAACTCCGTCATTGGCCAGCTCCCGAGCCTCGGCCACGACCATTTCGATCGGCTTGGTGACGTGCTTGCCCCGCATCTTGGGGATCGCGCAGAACGTGCACGTCCGGTCGCAGCCTTCGGAAATCTTGAGGTAGGCGTAATGCCGCGGCGTAATCCGCAGCCGCGACCGGTCATCCATCGCGGCAATCGGCGCGGGTCGAAACAGCTCGCGCTGCTCTCGCACGCCGCCAATCAGGTGATCGGCCACGCGGTTAATTTCGTCGCGGCCGAAGACGCCGACGATATGGTCGATTTCCGGCAGTTCGTCGAGCAGGGCCGGGCCGAGCCGCTGGGGCAAGCAGCCGGCAACGATCACGCCCCGAGTCCGGCCAGCCTTCTTGAGATCGAGCATCTCGCGAATGACGGCCTTCGACTCGGCCCGCGAGCTCTCGATGAATCCGCACGTGTTGACGATCACAAAATCCGCGCCGTCGGGGTCGCCTACCAGCGTGTAACCATCGAGCGCCAACGTGCCCAGCATCTTCTCGCTATCGACAAGGTTCTTCGGACAGCCGAGGCTCACGAACGCGTAGGATCCTTTTGAGGCACTCGCTGCCGAGAGGCTGCCCGGCGGCGTGTCGGTCGCGATGATCGGCAGAGTGATTCGTGTCATTGGATAAGCCGATCGTCAATTCCCGGCAGGGATCGACGGGACCATCGGATCAACCGTCTCCATCAACATCATCGAGACGTCGTACCACTTTGGTGGGGCATCTCCGTTCGCCTGCAAGCTGGTATAGACCCGTACGAGATTCCTGCCGGCGAGAATCATTTCGGGATGTCGGATCTCGTAGATTTGACCGCTCGCCATCTTGATCCGGAACGGCAGAAACGGCTCGGCTGAGACGTATTCGATGAGCTTATTGGAGTTCATCATGGAACTGTCGTCCGTAAATCTCTCGCTGGCTGGATCTTCTGGATCTTATCGGCGCGGAGCACAGCGGCAAAGGCTGGTTCACTGAGTCACGCTTCGACCGCACCCAAAGCCGCGACACGCTAAAATGGTTCCCAATACCGGTTTCGGCAGATCGAATTTCCTATCGCTCACGACGTAATTGATCGATTCTAAACAGAGGTCCTCCCATCTACTGCCCCGCGTGCAACGAACGATTCATGCAGGCCCGCGACGCCGAGTGCTGTCCGCGATGCGGGGCGACGGTGTTGGGCGTCGGCACCTCAAAGTTGGCCAAGACGCTCTTTTTGCGCGAGGCTCCCACCGGAGCGGCTCAAGCCGCCTGCGTCGACGAGACCGAAGAGGCCAAGGACGAACTGATTGGCACGCGGCTTCACGTCTACCGCTGCGAGGCCCTCTTGGGGCGCGGGGCAATGGGGCGAGTGTATCTTGCCCATCACGAGGACCTGGGGCGGAATTGCGCACTTAAAGTTCTCTCGCCGCGCGTCTGGCAAACCGACGTCGAGTATGCCAGGCGATTCATCAGCGAAGGCCGCACGGCCGCTGCTCTCATTCATCCGAACATCGTCACGACGCACGCCATCGGCGAGGCGCGCGGTTATCGGTTTCTCGAAATGGAATTCGTTCCCGGCCGCAGCCTGCAGGAACTGATCGAGCATGAGCAGCGACTGCTCCCCTCGCACGCGATGTCGCTCATTTTGCGCATCGCCGAAGGGCTGGCAGCAGCCCACCAGAAAGGGATCATCCACCGGGATCTCAAGCCCGATAACGTCCTGGTCTCCGTCCAGTCAGTGCCGAAAATCGCCGACTTTGGTCTGGCAAAGCGGGTTTGGTCCGAAGGCGATGAAGGAGAACTGCTGGTCGGCACGCCCCACTACATGGCGCCCGAGCTGCTCAGCGGCGAGCCAGCCACCGCCGCCAGCGATGTTTACGCCCTGGGAACGTGCCTGTTTGTGATGCTCACCGGGCAGGTCCCCTATCCGTGCGGTTCGATCGAGGCGCTGGCCGAGCGCGTGCAGGACGAGGCCCTTCCCGACTTTCGCAGCATCGGCGTCGATGTGCCGCTCGAAATTGCCGACTGCATCGATCAATTGATGGCGAAAACACCGGCCAATCGACCCAAGGATGCCGGCGAGGCCCTGCAGCTTCTGACGGCTGTGGCGGGCGACCTTCCCGACGTGGAGAGCTTGCTGACTGCGGCCTTTGGCAGCCAGCCGAACGTCAGCTGGACACGCTCGGGCGAGAAATTCCGCGTCGAGGTCCGGCTGCCGGAGGGGAGGCGTCAGATCGTCCTGATCGAGCCCAGCGCCCATGCGGTCGCCGACCGCCTGTTGTTGATTTTCAGCCAGTGTGGGGACGTGCGGCCGGAGTATTACGAGAGAGGGCTGCGCTTGAACGCGCAGATGGCCCACGGAGGTCTTGCGATCCGCGACGTCGAAGGAACGCCACAATTCGTGATGATCGACACCTATCCCCGAGCGACTGTCGACGCGGAGGAAATCCGCCGCAGCGTGTTGGAGCTGGCCAGTCGGGCGGACGCCGTGGAAAAGCTGCTAACCGGGGCCGATCGATACTGACTGTCGACGCGGGGCGATGAGAGGGTGGACGTGCTCGTGAGCGTCACTCGACGCAGGGGCGGCCGGCAGCGCATTCTTTCGACGCTGCTGGCGACGGGCTGCGCGCTGGCCACGTATTCCCTCCTCTGCAGCTTCTTCACATGCATCGGCGCCAACTACGAAGGTCCGTTGCGGCTTCTCGAGCCCTATCGGCCTCCGACGAGTGACGAGGCGGCCGGCCTGATTCCAATCGAGTACGCGCTGACGAGTGACGCAGCAAACGACATCATCTTCGTTGGTGACAGCGCGTGCCGCAGCGGACTCGATCCTTTGCTTTTCGAAAGTTTGACGGGCCTGAGGTCCTACAACCTCGGGAGCTTTGGAAGTTTAGGCATCTCGGCGTACTTCGTGACACTCGAGGCGTATCTTGCACACCATTCCACGCCGCGCGTCGTCGTGTTATGCGTGTCCCCGACTGCCATCCTGAACGTCAGGTCTGACCCGGATCCGTACGGCGCCGCAATACAAATCACGACGGCTGGCACGCTCTACGAGCGATTCCTGCGGGTCTATGGGCCTCCCAGCCAGCGGCGGAGCGTTTTCGCGGATGGAACCGCCTCGCTGCGTTATTTCATGAATCGAGGCATGGCCATCAGCAAATCCGCGGCAGCGACGCACCTCGGCGGGAAAGTTCCAGACCGTCTCGATGAACCGCTGTATGGTTTCGCGAATGAGTCTTACAACACGCTGCGCGACAAGACCATCAAGAGACGCGGCTTCTTCCCATTGCCCCGTGACCATGGAGCAGGAGTGACAATTTTCCTGCCGCTCGCAGAACCCCATTCCGTCATCACCTGGATGAACGACGGCGTGCGCGAATTCGCTAAACTGGCCCGTTCACATCATTTTCGGCTGTTGATTCGACTCGCTCCCCTGTCGCACAATCAGGCCCCTTGGGACAGCGAGTGCATCCCCGCGTGGCTCAAGGGGCTGGAAACTGAGTTCCCGGGCGTGTCAGTCAGTCGTCCTGAAATCCTTTGGTACGACCCCGAGGTTTGCTGGGATTCCATCCATTTGAACGCGCGCGGCGTAGAACAATTTACGGCGAAAACCGCCAAGGATGTCGTGTCGCTCGTTGGGTTGGCCAAGGCGGCGAAGGCTCAACCAGAATGACCGTGAAGAAGCGGCACAGGCAGCAAGCGCGATCCGGACGGCGCTGTCGAAACCGTTTGATCGAGTTGCGACGTGGCCAATTGGACCGACAAAAGCTCTACTGCCGGCACAGGATAAGTCGCGCCCCTTGCCTTTCCCGATGCCCTAAACGCTTTATTGACCGTAGATTTCAGAGGCTGCTATAGTTGATTTGACCGACCTTGAACAATTGTGTAACTCGCTCTTCGACCATTCCTTTCAGGCGCCAATCTCAGCGCCGTGAAGCAAATTCCGGCTGAAATCACCACGGAGCCGTTGATGCCACTCACTTGCCGAAACTTCCGACGCCGGTCGACCGTAGCCGGCCTCACAATCTGCCTCGCGATCCTTGTGCCGCAGGCGGTCAAGGCTGCCGACGACGGCTTTTCGACCGTGATCCCGCCTTCGTTCACGGGCGAGGAACTGCGCTACCAGCAGGATCTGTGGGGTCTCGATGTGACCATCAAACCCATGCGGATGGTCTATGTGCCGGTGAGGAATCCGCGAACCGGCGCCAAATCGAGCGAGATGATCTGGTACCTCGCGTACAAAATCGTCAATCGCCCGGTGGTGCGGCCCGCCGCTGCGGACACGGATTCCGTGAACGTCGAGGATGCGCCGCCTCCCCGAATCTTTTCGCCGCGAGCGACCCTCGTGTACGAGGATCGCGACCTGCACGGCGCGGTGGCTGACTCGATCGTCCCGGAAGCGCTGCAGGCAATCCTCGCCCGCGAAGGGGAAAACTCCGCGACAAAGAGCGCAAATGATCTGAAGACTTCGGTGCAAATCACCGGACCGCTCCCCAAAGTGACGCCCGCCGACGCCAAGAAGGACAACGCCGAATATGGGGTCTTCATGTTTCGCGGCGTCAACCCGCGGACGACAGCGTTCTCGGTTTCTCTGTCGGGATTCTCGAACGCGTACAAAACGGGGAAAGCAGAGTCCGGATCGGCGCCCATTCTGCGTCGCACCATCGTGATTCCCTATCGCCGGCCGGCGGACGAGTACGATCAGTTCGAGAAGGAGATCCGCCAATCGGGAACGGCCCGGTGGATCTACGTGCCGGACGAGCCGAAATCCGAGGCCTCCGCAAAATAGGGCGCGCCGGGCGCACAGCTTCGTGGGCCAGCGGCCCGCACGCTAGAAAGTTGCGCACTTGGCTGTCCAGACCGCAGCGCCGTTCGGCGATCTTTCCGGTCGCAGAGCCGTTGTGACCGGATCATCCAGCGGGATCGGCCGGGCAATCGCCCTCGAATTGGCCCGGGCCGGCGCTGATGTCCTCGTTCACGCTCGACAATCCGCCGCCGATGCCCAACGTGTGGCCGATGAAATCCGCGGGTTGGGTCCTTCGGCGACCCTGCTGCTCGCCGACCTGGGGCGTGCCGAAGTCCTTCCCAAGTTCGTCGACGACTGCTGGCACGCCTTGAGATCGGTCGACATCTGGGTCAACAATGCCGGTGCCGACCTGCTCACGGGCGACGAGGCCCGGCGCGCGTTCGGGGAAAAGCTCCAGATTCTGCTCGACGTCGATGTCCGGAGCTCGGTCGTGCTGTCGAAACTCGTTGGAGAAAAGATGGCCCAAGGGGCCGGGGGCGTGATTTTGAACATCGGCTGGGACCAGGCTGATCGGGGCATGGACGGGACCAGTGGCGAGCTTTTTGCAGCGTCGAAGAACGCGGTCATGGGGTTTACGCGCTCACTGGCCGTCAGCCTGGCTCCGAAGGTTCGCGTGAATTGCATCGCCCCCGGATGGATTCGCACGGCCTGGGGAGAAAGCGCCAATCAAGCCTGGCAGGAGCGCGTCCGCCGCGAGACACCCCTTGGGCGTTGGGGGACGCCGGAAGACGTCGCCAAGGTGGCCCGGTTTCTCGCCAGCGCCGATGCGGCCTACGTGACCGGCCAGGTAATCCGCGTCAACGGAGGGGCCGTTCGCTAGCCTGCTTCGCGTCGTCCACAACACGGAGAAACAAACATGTCCGAATACCAATCTCTCTCTGACGACGAAATCAAGAAGGAGCTCGAAACCCTGCCCCACTGGGAAGTTCGCGACGGCTGGTTGCGACGTGAATACAAGACCCCCGGGTTCCCGCATTCGCTCTTGTTGGCAAACACGGTTGCCTATCTGGCCGAGGCGGCCTGGCACCACCCCGATCTCTCGGTCGGTTACGCCCAAGTCACCGTCAAGCTCCGCACCCATCGAGCAAACGCCCTCACTCGGCACGATATAGCCCTTGCGCGTAAGATCGAAGAAGTGATTTCGTGGAAACCGGGTGACGGATCGCCGCTGGGGGGATTCCCCAAAAACTGGGTGCACTGAATTGAGCGAGTCCGGCCCCGGCGGCGCGAGCGGCAGTGCGAACGATCGTGACCGGCGATCGGCCTCTGGCGAACAGATCGTTTTTGTCACGGGCAAACTGGCCGAGTTCTCGTTACGGCGTGTCGTCGAGCGGCTGAGCGCCGAGATTGGCTTCGATTTCCAGGTCGCCGTGCTGCCCATCAGCGTCGCCGCCTTGATGCAGGTCGACTGGGTCGCTCGCAAATTCGCGTTGAGCGGGCAACCCAACCGCGTGATCGTGCCGGGTTGGTGTCAGGGCGATTTGGCGGTGCTCGCCGATCGCTTTCGCGTTCCATTCGAGCGAGGACCGAAAGACTTGCACAACCTGCCGGACTATTTCGGCGAACCGGCGGCGGCTCCGGACTTGAGCCGCTACGACATCGAAATCCTGGCGGAGATCAATCACGCCCCGCGCCTGCCGGACGTTGAAATCGTCCGCTTGGCGCGGGGGATGACCGCTGACGGGGCCAACATCATTGATCTGGGCTGCGTCCCCGGCGAGTGCTGGCAGCGGGCCGGCGAAGTCACCCGCCTGCTCCGCAGCGAAGGCTGCCGCGTGTCGATTGACAGCTTCGAGCGGCGCGAGGTCGAAGCGGCCGTCGCCGCGGGTGCCGAACTTGTCCTGAGCTGTAACCGCGGCAATGCGGACTGGGCGGCCGGCTTGGGCGCCGAAGTCGTCGCGATTCCAGATGACCCCAATGACCTCGATTCCCTCGAACCAACGATTGAGCGCCTGAATGCGCGCGGCGCGCGCTTCCGCATCGATCCGATTCTCGAACCGATCGGGCATGGGTTTGCCCGATCGCTCGAGCGATTCTTTCTCGCCCGACGCACGTGGCCGAACTTCCAGATAATGATGGGCGTCGGCAACCTGACGGAACTCACGGAGGTCGATTCGGCCGGCGTGAACATGCTCTTGGCCGGTGTCTGCCAGGAGCTGCGCATCGGCAGCGTGCTGACCACTCAGGTCATCAACTGGGCCCGCACGAGCGTGCGCGAGCTGGACATCGCTCGCCGCATGATGAGCTATGCGTTTTCCCACGCCGTTTTGCCCAAGCACGTCGATCCGCGGTTGGTGATGCTCCGTGATCCGAAACTTGCCGGGATGGCCGCCGAAGAACTCGATCAGATTGCCCGCCGCATCACCGACCCGAATTACCGGATCGTCGTGCAGGACGAGACGATCCACCTGTTTAATCGCGACGGCCACTGGTCGGGCCGCGACCCGTTCGAGTTGATCGGGCAGGCGTCGAGAGCAGCCGCCGACGCCCGTAAGCCGATCGATCCGCTGCACGCGTTTTACTTGGGCTACGAGCTGTGCAAGGCCGCGACTGCTTTGACGCTGCACAAACAGTACACGCAGGACGAACCCCTGCAATGGGGCTTCCTGACGGTACCGGAGCAAAGCCACGTCCAGCGCTTGCCGAAGGCCGATCCCTCGCCATGAACGGGCCGCTCGTCGAGGAATTATCTCCCTGCCCGGACGTCGCCGACGCGTTCGCGGCGTTTGCCGACCAGCCGGGATTGCTGCTCTTGGAAAGCGCGCTGGTGCGCGAGCCGACGGGCCGGTACTCGTTTCTGACGGCCGATCCCTTCGAGACGTTCGTCGTCGAGCGGGCGGCGTTCGGCTCGGATCCTTTTGAGCCGATTCGCGGGCGCCTGAGCGCGTACGAGACACAGCCGATCGTGGACCTTCCGCCGTTTCAAGGGGGCGCGGCAGGCCTCGTTTCGTATGAACTCGGCTCCGCATTTGAGCGCATCAACCGCGCGCCTCACGACGAATTCCAGATCCCCGATCTGGCGGTTGGACTCTACGATTGGGTCGTCGGATGGGACCATCGCCAACAGAGAGCGTGGCTGATCTCGCACGGATTTCCGCAGACGTCTCCCGCGGAACGCGAACAGCATGCCCGTCAGCGATTGGATTTTGCTCGCCAGCGGCTCGCGTCGGCAGTCCCGCCGAGACGTTCGGCTCCCGCGAGATCGCTTCCGCTGAGCAAGCTTGCTCCCCAATATCCGGCGCCGGGACTCGAGGGGCTCACCAGCAATTTTTCCCGCGAGGCTTATCTTCGCGCGGTTGAGCGGACAATCGAGTGGATCTACGCCGGCGACATTTTTCAGGCGAACTTGTCGCAGCGGCTGCTGTATCCCGCGCGGCTGGATGCGATCGCTTTGGCGAGCCGACTGCGGCAGTGCAATCCGGCCCCCTTCGGTGGAGCGCTGCTGTTCGACGATTGGGCGGTGGTCAGCGCCTCGCCGGAGCGATTTTTGTCGGTGCGCGACGGGGAAGTCGAAACGCGCCCAATCAAAGGAACCCGCCGACGTCCGGCGGTCCCCGAGGCGGATCTCTACACCCGCGACGAACTCCGCGAGAGCGAGAAAGACCAGGCAGAGAACGTCATGATCGTGGATCTGTTGCGCAATGACCTGTCGCGAGTCTGCGCGCCCGGCTCAATCCGCGTGCCGCAGTTGTGCGGAGTGGAGACTTACGAAACGGTTCAGCATCTGGTCTCGGAAGTTCGCGGCCGCCTGGAAGATAATCGCACTGTCTGGGATTTGTGGCGCGCCGCCTTCCCGGGGGGCTCGATCACGGGCGCGCCGAAAGTCCGCGCGATGGAGATCATCGCCGAGCTGGAGCCGACCGTTCGCGGCCCTTATTGCGGCAGCCTGTTCTATGTTGGCTTCGATGGCTCCTGCGACAGCAACATCCTGATCCGCACGTTCGTTTGCCGACACGGCTGGATTTCTTGCGGGGTGGGAGGCGGCATCGTTGCCGATTCCGATCCGCGGGCCGAATATGAAGAGACGCTGCACAAGGCAGCGGGAATGCTGCGGGCGATTTCGCCCTGACTCCTTGAAATCGATGCTGCCATCCCTTCCAGGCAGCATCGTGGAACATTTTATTTTTTTTGACAGCAGCCTGTTGCCATGCCCTGGAAGCGGATTCCGTCGGCGCTTTACATTGCGATTGTTTTACTCGCCGCCCTGTTGATCGGAGGCGGCTACTTGCTTAACCGCTATTTGTTCTTCCACCACAAGGGAACGCTCGGCGCCGCGGACATTGAAGAACTGGTCGAGCGATATAAAAAAGCGCATCGCGAGAAAAACATCGAGGCGCTGCGCGCAATTCACTTGCAAGTGCGTCATGGAATTGCGTGGTGGCCTCGCATGAGTAGTCGGATGACGGGCGTTGCCGAAAACGAGTTCCCGACACTATTTGATTTCGATCTCGTAGATGTCGAGATCGTCCACGTGGCACCGCGGGACGGAATGGTCGACTTTGAGTACGCGCGGAAGCGCAAGCCCGTGCAAGAGAATGGCTTTAGCAGCATCCAACTGTGCAAAACTGCTGCCGGCGAACCTTACAAGCTGCTTCTCATCGGTCGGCGACCTTCCGACCCCGCTGACTCACTGACGGAACTCGATCCCGATCTGGGAGTCGGTGGTGGACCCGACGGACGGTTGTACCTCTACGCCGGAAATGAGCTCGCTGACGTCACGCGTTGGATCAGAACAGGCCATCTTCCGCCCGTTTACCATGCTGCCGATCACCAATCCCTTGGTCGGAAGTTCTGGGGCCTAAAGGAGGTGCCCGCGGACTGGGTGCGAATCGTGCGTCCCCTAAAATGAAATCGTCTTTTCCCATTTGCAACATTTGCACGACAATTGGTCCCGTGATTCTCCTCGTCGATAACTACGACAGCTTCGTTTACAACCTCTCGCGTTACTTGCGCGAGCTGGGTTGTGAGACCCGGGTAGTGCGCAACGACGTCCCCTCGCTCGACGGCGTCGCCAAGCTTGCACCGCGCGCGATCGTGATATCGCCCGGTCCCTGCACGCCATCCCAAGCCGGTATTTCCGTGGAGCTTGTGCGGGCGTTTTCGGATCGGATACCGATCCTGGGCGTGTGCCTGGGGCATCAGGCCATCGGTGAGGCGCTGGGCGGCAAGGTCGTCCGGTCACCCGTTCCCGTGCACGGCATGCGACACCGCGTTCATCATGACGGAACCGGACTGTTTGCCGGCTTGCCGGCGCCGCTCTGGGCCGGCCGGTATCATTCGCTGTGCGTGTTGGAAGAGTCGCTGCCCGACCAGTTGCGCGTGACGGCACGCAGCGACGACGGCGTCGTGATGGCGCTGGCGCATGCCTCCCGGCCCTTGTTTGGCGTGCAGTTTCATCCGGAATCGGTGCTGACCGAAGGGGGGCACCGGCTCCTGTCGAACTTCCTGACGATTGCGGGCATCGACCACACGGTGCCCGCCGGCACTGATTACCCGCAACCGGGGGAGCCAGGCGAGAAGCCTCCTTTCGCGATCGAAGCAGGCACTCCAATCACATGGTGATTGCGGTACTCAAAGCTCTTGGCGGCCCACGGCATGCGGGAGGCCGGTCTCGATCGTCGGAAAGCGCAGAACGTCGCCGAGCGCGGCCTTCATGCGGGCGTTGGAGCAGCGCTTGTTCAAGTCGACGCCGCCAGCCTTGGCGTCGAATTGAAAGGTTGGTTCGCTTGCACCGACGAGCTTCGCCAAGAGGCTGTAATACTCGCGCCGGCGAACGGGGCGATCGTCCGTGATTAAATAAGTCGGCTCGAGCCGATCACGCTGGGCCAGCAGGCCGACGATCGTCGCGCCGTCGTCGACGTGAATCAGGTTCAAAAAACCGTCCGGATTGGCGGCAATCGGCTCACCGCTTTGGACCGATTCGATCCGGCGCAGCAGGCGTCCCGAGCCATAGATCCCCGAAAATCGCAGCACGCTGGCGACTCCGGGCGCGCAGGCCCGGCGAACCTCTTCCTCGGCGGCGAGCACGATCCGCCCGTCCTCTGTCGTGGGGCGGGTCTCGGACAGTTCGTCAATCCATTCACCGTGATCCTGCGCGTAGACGCTCGTGCTGGAAACATACAGAAACCGCCGGGCATGCGGAGCGATTTTCTTTAAGACATTCGCCAGTCCCTGTACGTAGACATCTCGCTTCGATGCCGCTGCGTGCCGGTCGTAGCCCACGGCATAAAGCACGACTTCGACGGAAGGCAACGAACGGAGAGTCGCGGGCGCCAACACATCGCCAACGATCGGCTCGATTCCCAGATCGCGAAGGAGGGCCGCGTTTTGCGGCGATCGCGTGAGAGCGCTGACGTCCCAGCCTGCCGAGCGCCAGATTGCCGCGACGCGGCGGCCCAGGTAGCCGCACCCGATCACGAGCGCGCGCATCAGCGCCCCAATGGTTCGAGAAACTGCCGCGAAGCCTGCATCACGTACTGCTCGGCCCCGCCGAAGCCGATCGCACGATAGCCTTGCTCGCGGGCCCACCTGGCTTCTTCGACGCTGCCGACAGGGAAACCGGCGGCGACGTTGTGCCGCCGACAGGCGTCGAGAACTTTCGCGGCCGCCTGAAGCACCTTCGGGTGCTGGCGCTGGCCCGGAACTCCGTGAGCCATTGCAAGATCGCCCGTGCCGACCCAGAGCACATCGATTCCGCAGGGGGCGATTTCGTCGATCGCGTCGACTCCTTCGGGATCTTCGATCAGCGCCAAGAGCAAGATCGTCTCGTTGATCGTCGTAAAATATTCCTCGAGCGCAACGCGGCCCCACAGCGTTCCACGTCCCGGGCCAAAGCCGCGGTTTCCCAACGGCGGATACAGCGCCGCTCCGCGAAGCCGCTCTGCGTCGGCGACACAGCGGCAATGCGGCAGCAGGATTCCCTGTGCGCCCAGGTCGAGCGCGTGCATCACGGCCTCGGGATCGTCGTTTCGCAGCACGCGCACGATGGGGACCGTGTTGCCCGCGAAGCAGCCCTGCACCAGGCGATCGATCGTCGTCGCGTCGGCAGTGCCGTGCTCGCCGTCGAGAAGCACGAAATCAAACCCGGCGTAGCCCAACAGCTCGCACAGACCCGGCTCCGGCAAGCGGACCGAGCTGGTGAAAATCGTCCCGCCCGCTTTGAGGATCTCCTTGGCACGGTTGGGTCGCACTTGCACGCTATCGCACCTTGTTGATCGCAGGGGCCAACTCGCCTGCCGCACTCAAAGTGATTTCGAGCCGATCCAGAATCCGTTCTACGATCGGAGCATCCCGCGGCACTTGGCGCACTGCCCGCAGCCGCCCGGCCGCCAGAGAATCGCGGAATGTGCGAAGTCGATCGAGCATGTCCATCCGGAACCGCTCCAGCTCGTCCGAATCGAGGTCGTGTCGGACCAGCACGGTCGCCTGGGCTTCTTTGGTCCGCGTCAGGGCAGCTAGCCCGCTCCCTTGCGTGCGGAAGAGCCGGCCGCCGACCAGTGCCCGGCGCAGGCGCCCCTCAGAGTCGAACTGATAGTAGGGGTCGTCGCCGAAATACAGCGACAGACGGTCGTCCGGGCGAAACCCAGCGAAGATCGTAAGGACGGTGTCCGGCCCCTGCAGCTCAACCCGCTCTGTGAGCGCAACTGCTTCCCGCATGCGATCTTCAGAATGGCGGGCCGGGTCTTCAGAGTTGGGCGGATTGTCGGGCATCGTTCGCCAATTTTAGTGCCCGAGTCCCCAAGATCCCACGATTCGGAGGATTCCCCCCCGGAAGCCGTGTTACCTGTTGACAAACGTACCCGCTTCCTTCACCTTGTTCGGTTAGCGGGGAGCGCGGCCGGCCCTAGGCGAGGCAACGCGGAAATCCCCGACGGGCCGCCATATTCTGACGTTCGTCGAGATTTAGAAACTCTCTGTCGTTTACCGAGAAAAATCCGCCGTTTTGGCAGGAGGGCGGATAGATTAAAAGCTGCTCGGTAAATGACCAGCGGCTCGAAGTCGCCCCGGGCCAACCGTCGCGGAATGACTTACAATGAAGGCATGTAGCAAGGGGAGATGCCTTGCTGCGCGCTTTCCGGAGCTACTGAATGTCAACCGCTATTTGGAAGCCCGTCGGGCCGATGTCCTCCGCGGAGTTTCAAACCGTTGACTCGGACCGACTTGCTGACATCCAGCATAAGCACGCGGCTGTCAAACAACTCCTGGAAGCACGACAGCTAGACGCTATCCTGCTGCAGCGCCCGCAGAACTTCGCCTGGTTCACGTCGGGGGGAGATTGCTCGCGGGGGGGATCGGCGGATGCTTCGGCAGCCCTGTTCATTACGCCAGAAGCCCGGGTGGTCGTCACCAGCAACGCGGAATCGGCCCAGCTCTTCGACCGCGAATTGCAGGGACTGGGCTTTCAACTTAAAGAGCGTCCCTGGCACGAGCCCCGCGCGACGCTGATGGATGACCTCTGTCGCGGGCGCAACGTGGCCAGCGATGCGCGTTTCAACGGCACCCCCGATATCAGCGTGGCGCTCAAACCGTTGCGGATGCCGCTGACTTCGATTGAGTGTCGCAAGCTCCGCGAATTGGGACCGGCGCTCGCTCACGCGATCGAAGCCACGTGTCGCAATTGCGAGCCCGGCCAGACGGAGTGCGAGATCGCCGGCGAAGTCGCGCACCGCCTCATTCGCCACCAAATCTATCCCGAGCGGATCCAGGTTTGTGCCGACGGGCGGTCCGCCTCCTATCCGCACTGGACCTTCGGCTCCGAGCCCGTGCAGCGCTCGGTCGCCATCTCGGCGATCGGCCGGCGGGCCGGGCTTTGCCTGGGCGTGTCGCGAACGATTTCGTTCGGCACGCCTCCGGCAGAGTTGCAGAACGACCACCACAAGACCATTCTGATTCAAGCCAGCGGCATGTTTTTCACGCAGGCCAATTTCGCGACGTTCGAGATCTGGAACCGCGTGGCCCGCATCTACGAGAAGTTCAAGTGCGACGATTCCTGGGAGCGAACCGAGCAAGCCGAAGTCATCGGTTACGAACTCGCAGAATACCCTCTGGTGCCGCGCAGCGAATTCCAAATCGCCCCGCGGATGCCCGTCTATTGGCATCCGGCTGTGGGCTCGGCCATGTCGGGCGACTCGATCCTGGTCGGCGACGGCCAATTCGAGGTACTGACGCCAGCCGAGGGCTGGCCCAAGGTCAAAGTGGTCGTCAAAGGAACCACAATCTACCGGCCGGACATTCTGATCCGCACGTCGTGAGTTCCGCTCACACGACCTTGGCGTCAATCCAAGGCATCATCGCCCGCAGCTCTTTGCCGACCTTTTCGATCTGGTGCTCGCGGTCGCGGCGGCGCATGGCCTGGAACGTCGGCTGATTCGCTTTGTTCTCGAGGATCCACTCTTTGGCGAACTGCCCGGATTGGATCTCCTGCAGGATCTTCTTCATTTCCTGCTTGGTCTGCTCGGTGACGATCCGCGGGCCGCGCGTGTAGTCGCCGAATTCTGCCGTGTTCGAGACGCTGTAGCGCATGTAGTTGAGTCCGCCCTGATAGAACAGATCGACGATCAACTTCAGTTCGTGCATGCATTCG
>DASPSM010000787.1:0-15846 GCA_035623955.1 Planctomycetaceae bacterium | reverse complement strand
AGAGTATGAAAGCGGCGCGGGGGGAGCTGTTCGTCCGCAGGTTTATGCCCATCAGCCGCGTCCCGCTTCAAAAACACGGGCTTGCCGTCGTAGAGGACGAGCTCTTCGAAGCGCTTCAAAAGGGAATCTTGCTCTGCAGCCACGCAGGCAGGATGAGAGAGGAGTTTGGCCAATGATCGCGGGGACGATATTGATCTGGCCACCACGATTGAATACGCCACGTCGCTCGTTCCCATATCTATCCCGGTGTCGGGAAAAAAGGAACTGCGGTAGTCAAGGACGGCTGCGGCGGCAATCGTCGAAAGATTGTCCCGCGACGCGCGCTCCAACCGCGCCGCGAGCGCGACGAATGCTTCTTCCCATGCCCCGGCGCCCCGAAGTCCTACGTCTGTCAATTTGACCTTCTCCGGGGACGCGACCAGCGCATCCCCGGCGCGCGTCACTTGCGCAGTTTCCAGACGCGGCGCCAGCGCCGCTATACCATCATTCGCCGCATTAAGGACATTGAAGTCCGTTGATTTCTCGAGGATTGCGATCAGGACATCTCCGGCATGCTTCGCCTGCGCTGGTTCGAGGCGCGGCGCCAGCGCGTGCAGCCCCGTGATCGCGTAAACGAGCACCCGATTCTCGCTCGATTTCTCGAGGACTCCGATGAGGGCGTCCCCGGCACGCTTGACCTGTGCTGGTTCCAGACGCGGCGCTAACGCCTGTAATCCATTGCCCGCCACAGCGAGCGCCTGATTCTCGCTTGATTTCTCGAGCATCCCGATCAGGGCGTCCCCGGCACGCTTGACCTGCGCTGGTTCCAGACGCGGCGCTAACGCCTTTGGCACGTCCTCCCAGAAATCAAGCAAATCCATGTGCGGGTTCGCAATCACGGTATCCCAGGCCCGCTTGGCCACCGCCGGTTCGAGCCGCGGTGCCAGCGCCTGTAATGCAATCGTTGCCGCACCAATTACGTCGGTGTCCGTTGATTTCCCCAGGGTCGCCACAAGGGCATCCGCCGCGCGCTTGGCCTGTGCCGGTTGGAGGCGCGGCGCTAGCGCCTGTAATCCACTGCCTGCCGCTGCGAGCACCGGATCGTCGCTTGATTTCTCGAAGATCCCGATCACGGCGTCCCCGGCACGCTTGACTTGTGCTGGTTCCAGGCGCGGCGCTAGCGCCTGTAATCCACTACCCGCCGCACCGAGCATCTGATAATTGTCGCTTGATTTCTCGAAGATCCCGGTCAGGGCGTCCCCAGCATGCTTGACATGTGCCGGTTCCAGGCGCGGCGCTAGCGCCTTTAACACCTCGTATCGGTAATTAACGTCCGGCTTCGCAATGTCGGCATCCCAGGCACGCTTGGCCTGCGCCGCATCGAGGTGCGGCGCCAGCGCAGTTAATCCATAGTTGGCCGCAGAAAGCAAATACGATTCGGTTGATTTCTCCAGAAACGCGACTACAGCATCCGCAGCACGCTTCGACTGCGGTGGGTCCAGACGCGGCGCTAGCACTGTTAATCCATAGTTCGCCACATAGAGCACCTGCTTGTCGGTTGATTTCTCCAGCATCGCGATCAGGGCATCCACGACACGCTTCAACTGTGCCCGCTCCGGCGGCGGCGCGAGCGCCTCGAGCAACCCTTTTAGCTCCCAGTCAAGTCCGCCCCCATAGTACTTGTTCCATTTGTCCCCGTTCGCAACCACGGCGTCCCAGGCATGCTGCAACTGTGGTGGTTCCAGTCGGGGTGCCAGCCCTTTGAAGGCGAGACATAAACGCCGCCACACGTCGTCGGACGTTGACCGTCTTTCGAGGATCGCGATCAGCCGATCGGGGTTCAGTTGCACGATCTGCTGCGGATCGCTGCGGCTGTCAGCAAAATTGACAAACTCGACGAGTGTATAGGCGGAGTCATTCTTCAGTTGACTGAGGTAATCGCAGCTCTCTGCAGACGCGGGGAGAACGGCCGAACCGAGCTCCAATGCCAGCCAGCAGGCGGCGACGCGGATTCGGGGGTCGGCCGCCATATTACGTTGCTTGGCAGAAACTAGTTGGATCGCGTGCGCTCGGCGACTGGGGCTGAGGCCGACACAGGACTGGATCACGCGTTCCGCGCGCCGTGCGACTCGTAATGCGGTTTCAGGATCGTTGAACGCGATTTCGAGCACTCGCATTTTCAAAGGAGATTCTTTGATGGCCGACCAGTCGACGAAGCTGCGCAGCTCGCCGGCGTCAATGCCTTGGGTCGAGAATCCAATCGGGCGCAGCAAACCGTTCGCCAATTGCCGCTCGGCCTGATCGCGCTGCGCGTCGGCGATTACGTGCTGTTCGCTTTCCTTACTCTCTGCCTCCAGCGCGCGGTTTCGTTCGATTTCGGCTGATTCGCGCTCAGTTCGCTCCTTTGACTCGGCAACAATCGCCGCTCGCTCTGCTTGCCTCGCGCGGAGGAGACCCCACGTCGTTCCCGCAATGCCAACGACCAGCACGGCCACAATCGCTGCCACGGCGATCACCGGCTTGTGATGTTTCTTCGCGAACTTCCGGATGCGATACGCCGCCGACGGCGGTGACGCTTCTACCGGCTCATCGTTGAGGTATCGAAGCACGTCGGCTGCGAACGCGTTGGCCGTTTCGTAGCGGCGGGTGCGGTCTTTTTCGAGGGCCTTCATCGCGATCCAATCGAGGTCGCCGGTGAAGAGTTTTGAGAGCTTGGCCGGCTCGGTCTTGCGTTGGGCGGCGATCGAGGGGAGCGAGTCGCTCGATTGGCTCAGCCGCAGGCTTGGCTTGGGGGGATCTTCCTCGCGGATGATCTTGAGTAGCTCGTCGTACGCGGCCTGGGCGAGGCGCTTTTTGTCGAACGGCGTCATGCCGGTCAAGAGTTCGTACAACAGAACGCCGAGCGAATAGACGTCGGTCCGCGTGTCGATGTCGAGGCCGCTCATTTCGGCCTGCTCGGGGCTCATGTAAAGCGGTGTGCCGATCATCTGGGCAAAGCGGGTGTAGACCGTGCGGTCGGTGAGCGACTGGTGCAGGGCCTTGGCTACGCCGAAATCGATGACTTTCACCACCGGCTTGCCGTCGTGCATCGTGACGAGCACGTTTGACGGCTTGATGTCGCGGTGGATGATCCCCTTGAGGTGGGCGTGCTGGATGGCGTTGCAGACGGGGACGAACAGCTCCAGCCGTTCGCGCGGCGTGAGCTGGTTCTTGTCGCAGTAGTCGGTGATTGGCACGCCGCGGACGAGCTCCATCACAAAGTAGGGGCGGCCGCTCTCGGTCGTGCCGGCGTCGAGGACGCGGGCGATGTTGGGGTGATCCATCAGGGCCAGGGCCTGCCGCTCGGCCTCGAAGCGGGCGATGACGTCGCGGGTGTCCATCCCCGGCTTGATGATCTTGAGGGCCACCTTGCGGCGGATAGGCCGCTCCTGTTCGGCGACGAAGACCAGCCCAAAGCCCCCTTCGCCGATCTGCTCCATCAACTTGTAAGGGCCGATGGTCGCGCCGACCTGTTCGCGGATCGGTTCGCCCTGCTGCGTCGGGGCCAGGGCGGCGGCAAACTTATCCAGCGGTCCGCCCGACTGACCGTAGGCGCGGAGCAGGTCTTCGACGCGCTGCCGCAAGGCCGCATCGTTGTCGCAAGTCCGCTCGACAAACGCAGCCCGCTCGGCCGAGTCGGCAATCTCAAGAGCGGCGAGGAAGATGCTCTTGGCCTCTTTGGGCGGGTCCGACATCTCTGGGCCCTCGCGCGGCCGCCCGTTTCAATCCAGGGCTGCCGACATGCGGAATCGAGAATCGTCCAGGATCCAAGTCTCCTATCATGACATGCGACAAACGGGGCCGAAACGTCTCAAAAAATGCGGTGAGGGGGCGCGGCGGATGGCGTTAAAGCCCTGGGGGCGGCGAAGACGCCGACCCCAGCCACCCTGGGAGCGAGCCTTCACCCGGAAAGAGTGCCCTCACCCCGGCCCTCTCCCATCGGAATGGGAGAGGGAGGAGGAGCTGCGCTCGGGTGCCACTGGCGGCGGCTTTGAGCCGCCAGTGCTCTTCAGTCGGCGCGCGGCGCAAACACTGGCGGGCCAAAGCTCCCGCCAGTGGCACCCGCATTGCGTGAGCGAAGGAATTCGCCCTCACCCCGGCCCTCTCCGGCTCGACTGAGCTCGCCGAAGTCCATCGGAATGGGAGAGGGAGTAAGAGGAATCACTACGGTTTGGCGGCGCTGGCTTGCGGGGCGGGAGCTGTGGCGCGGTCGCCTGTGAACGTCGCGTAACCCGTCATCCCGTCGAAGTCGTAATCCACGCTTCCGCTCAGCGCGTTCCCCTTGAGCTTGCCCTGGTAGTGCAGCCGGAATTTCTTTCCGTCGCGATCGCGGGCGACGTCGAAGCTGACTTCGTCGCCGAAGATCACGGCGTTTTCGAGCGGCGTCTCGCCGTGCTCGCCGACATAGACGCCTTGGAGAGTGGTGCCTGATTGCGTCAGTTTCAACGTCGGCTCAAACGCCGGGCCCTCTTTCAGAGGAACTTTCAGCTTCCAGGTGCCCCCCGCGGTTTCCGCCGAGGCCTTCATCCGATCGCCCTGAAAGGGCATTTCCCGTGTGCCGAAGGGCATCGCGATCTTGGCGGTTCCCTGCATCTTTTCGCCGACCAGCTTGGCGACGAAGGTGATCGTGACCTTGTTCGGCCCCATTTCCTGAGGGACTTTGAACGACAGTTCGCCGTCTTTGAACTTCACGTCCTGAATCGCGGTGGGCTTCCCCGTGAAACCGACGAAGTCGCCGCTGATCTTCCCGTTCTCGTCCTTGAGCGAGAGCATGATCTGCCGCGTGAGAGCGCCGCGTCCGCCGCGTCCTTGTCCGCGGCCCCCCCCGCCGCCGCCCCCGCCCCCGGCCCCGCGCGGCCGATCGCCTTGCGGCCCGGAACCCCCGCCGGGCTGAGCGCCCTGCCTGCGAGGCCTGCCCCCTTGCCCGCCACCGCCGGCGAACGCCATCGACAAATGCCAGGAGCCTGCAAGCGTTGTGTTTTCCTTCATCCGCTTGCCGTCGAAATCGAGGTTCATGTCGCGACCGAACATCTTGGCCGCGACCGTGCCCTTCAAGGCGTCCTTCGTCAGCTTGCCTTTGTAGGCAAAGCTGAATTTCTGTCCTTCGCGCTCGACCTCGACGCGAAACGAGATCTCGTCCCCCTTCAGCTGGACGTCCTTGATCGAACCGGTTCGCCCCTGGCTGTCGGTAATCGCTCCGACGAGCTGATCGCCGTTCTTCTCGAGCTTGAGGATCGATTCCTGCGGCGGCCGCCCGGGACGAGTGACCTTCAGACTCCAGGCTCCGGTCGGGTCGATCTTCTCTTCGGCCGCCGCGCGGGAGGACAGGGCGAGCAGTGCCAGAATCGCCGCTACGGTCAGTGGGAGTCTTTGATTACGGTTCATGGCGACCTCGTGGGAGAGGAGAGCAGGAGAGGGGCAGCATTCGATTTACTCGAATGCAACTCCCGCCGCAAGGGGCTGACGCGCCGAGAGCGTCCCGAGTCCCCGACCCCTTGACCCCACCGAGGATGCCAAGCCGCACGCTCAGCGACCGGTCATTTGCTCCAGCTTTTCGGGGTACCGCGCTCCTTGGATCGTGATCTTTGAGGCAGCGCTTTCGATCTGGCGCAGGTCGTCGGGCGTCAGTTCGACTGTTGCCGCTCCGATGTTCTCGTCCAGGCGATGCAGCTTCGTGGTGCCAGGAATCGGGACGATCCACGGTTTCTGGGCCAAGAGCCACGCGAGCGCGATCTGGGCGGGCGTTGCCTTTTTCCGCTGGCCGATCTGGCCAAGCAAGTCGACCAGCGCCTGATTGGCCTTGAGCGCCTCGGGAGTGAATCGCGGCAGCGTGCTGCGGAAGTCGGAACTGTCGAAGGTCGTTTTCTCGTCCATCTTGCCGGTCAAAAAACCCTTGCCCAGCGGGCTGTAGGGGACGAAGCCGATGCCCAGTTCCTCGAGCAGGGGGATCACCTCCTTTTCGGGCGTTCGCGTCCACAGCGAGTATTCGCTCTGCAGCGCCGTGAGCGGCTGAACGGCGTGGGCGCGGCGGATCGTCTTCACGCCCGCTTCCGACAGGCCGAAGTGCTTGACCTTGCCTGCCCCAATCAGCTCCTTCACGGTACCCGCCACGTCTTCGATCGGGACTTCGGGATCGACGCGGTGCTGATAGAGCAAGTCGATGAACTCGATCCGGAGGCGCTTGAGCGATCCCTCGACGGCCTCTTTGATGTGCTGGGGCCGACTGTTCAGGCCGGCCCAACCAGGCTTCGCGTCCGGATGAAGCTCGAACCCGAACTTGGTCGCGATCACGACCTGCTTGCGGAAGGGAGCCAGGGCTTCGCCGACGAGCTCTTCGTTCGTGAACGGCCCGTAAACCTCGGCCGTATCGAAAAACGTGATGCCCCGTTCGACGGCCGCGCGAAGCAGCGAGGTCATCTCGGCCTTATCCTTGGGCGGACCGTAGGAAAAGCTCATTCCCATGCAGCCCAGGCCAAGAGTCGAGACTTCGAGGTTGCTCTTTCCAAGTTTTCGTTTTTGCATTTCTGGCTCCTTTAAGTTGCGGTGGAGTTCCGGCGCGGGTCAGCCCCGGTACTGTTCGTCGGTAACTTGTTCCAACCAGTCGACGACTTTGCCTTCGAACTGTTCGCCGATGGCAATGTGCGTCATGGCTGTGGTGGGCGCGGCGCCGTGCCAGTGCTTCTCGTCCGGCGAGAACCAGATCACGTCGCCGGGCCGAATCTCTTCGATCGGGCCTCCCCATCGCTGGGCTCGCCCGCAGCCGGCCGTGACGATCAACGTCTGGCCCAGCGGGTGAGTGTGCCAGGCAGTGCGAGCGCCGGGCTCGAACGTGACGCTCGCGCCCATCGCACGGGCCGGACTGTTTGGCTGGAACAATGGGTCGATGCGGACCGTTCCGGTGAACCAGTCGCCCGGTCCCTTGTTCGACGGTTGCGATCCGTTTCGTTTGATGTCCATGCGGATGTCCTTTTTGGGCGCCGCGCGTCTGTTCTCCGATCTGACGTGATTCTTCGGCAAGTCGCCGAAAAAGGGGTAGCCCGATCGTCCGGAAGTCTTGCCTAATCCTCCACGAGCTGTGGGAACGCTCATCGTCGTGCCGCCGAGCGGTGGATAAACTAGTGAGAGAGCACCAACCGTGGAGCGACCCAACGTGGCACGAGACGAGCTGGCAAAACTGGCATCCGCCATCGAGCGGCAGGCGGCTGCAGACGGTTCGCACAATACGGCCGTCCCGGCGCTCAAGCTATCGAGGTTCTCGGCTCGCTCCGATCTCGCTGCGCTCGTGTACGAGCCTTCCCTGTGTATCGTCGCGCAGGGGGCAAAGAACGTGTTGCTCGCGGATGAGACGTACCGCCTCGACCCGGCCCAATTCCTGCTCGTGTCGGTCGACCTGCCCGTCGCCGCGCAAGTCGTCGAAGCGTCGCCGGATCGCCCCTACCTCGCGGTGCGCATTGCGCTCGACCCTGCGGCAGTCGGCGAGCTCTTGGCCGACGGGATCAACGCCCCGCCGCTCGGCTCCTCCGCGCGAGGACTGGCCGTGACGCCGGTCGACGCTCCGCTCCTCGACGCGGTCGCTCGTCTGGTGGTCCTCCTCGATTCCCCGCAGCACGTGACGCCGCTGGCGCCCCTCGTACTGCGCGAGATCACCTACCGCGTTCTCACCGGACCCCAGGGTTCGCGACTGCGCCAGATGGCTTCCGCCGACGCTCCCGCGCAGCGGATCGCGACGGCGATCCGGTGGCTCAAGGATCATTACGCAGATGCGCTCCAGGTCGAATCGCTGGCCAAACACGTGCGGATGAGCCCCTCGGCGTTTCATTTCCACTTCAAAGCGGTGACCGCGATGAGCCCGCTTCAGTACCAGAAGCGCCTACGCCTCCAAGAGGCCCGCCGGCTGATGCTCGGCGACGGCCTCGACGCAGCCGAGGCCGCGTTTCACGTCGGGTACGAGAGCCCCTCGCAGTTCAGCCGAGAGTACAAACGCCACTTCGGCGAGCCGCCGATGCGGGACGTCGAACGACTGCGAGAATTGGCGGGGGCCGCTCATTAGCCCCGGACTCGACGGCGCAGTCTAGATGCGTGTGTCTGAGCTGGGCGTTCCTGTGCCAGGGGCTTCCACCCCTGCCATGACCGAAACGCCGGCCCCTCGCCACCAGGCCGCCGCTTCTACTGAACTCCAGGAGGCGCTGCATTCGCAAACGGCCAAGGCCTGGTCCAGCAGATGGACGTCGGCGAACCGCTCGTCGGGGTCGCGGCGCAGGCAGCGATGGATGACTGCCTCCAAGTCGGATGGGATGTCCCGGCGAAGATCCCGCAAGGGCGCGGGTTCCTGCAGTAGCGACGTGCGGATCTGGTCCACGACCGGGCCGCCGAACGGAGACCGCCCGCAGAGAAGGAAGTAGCCAACCGCACCCAAGCTGTAAATGTCGCTGCGGACGTCTGCGACACCTGTCATTTGCTCCGGCGACATGTAGCCCGGCGTGCCCACCATCAGGCCAGTCCGCGTCAGCCTGTCGTCGCCCTCCGCAGGGCTGAGGTGTTGCACCACGCCGAAGTCCAGAATCTTGACGACGTCCACGAGACCCGCCTGCTGCGTCACCATGATATTGCCCGGCTTGATATCGCGGTGAATCAGCCCCATGGCGTGAGCCTCGGACAGGGCGGCGCACGCCTGCCGCATCAAGTAGACCACTCGGCCCGGGTTCAGCGGCCCATAACGATCGACCAGCTCGCTCAGGTTCAGCCCATCCACGTATTCCATGACGTAATAGAAGGTGCCGTCCGGAGCGTGCCCGTAATCGACGATTTCGACCGTGTTCCAATGGGTGAGCCGCGCCATGGCTTGAATCTCGCGCGCAAAGCGCGTGCGGCTCGTTGGGTTGGCGGCCATTTCCGGACGGATGAGCTTGATGGCGTAGGGCCGATTGAGCAGGCGATGCTCGGCGAGATAGACCTCGCCCATGCCCCCCGAGGAAAGGCGGCGTTTGATGCGGTACTTCCCCAGGTGTCGCGCCTCGGACGCCTGCCGCTGCAGCGTGGTGAACTTGTGGGCGCCGAAGACGGCAATGGCGACCGCCGCGGCCATGACTCTCGCCATCGCAAACAGCTCGAAGAGGGGCAAGGCGGGGCGCCGCGACTCGGGAAACGAGAGCCAGGTTGTCGCGTAGACGGCCAGCGGAATCATCGCCATCCCTGACAATACCCACAGCGACCGACGCCAGTTGTTGGGGATCAGGATGCCGTAAATAAAGACCAGGAACACCCAGTTCAGCAGGCTGTGCGACACAACCAACCATTGGTCATCGACCGGAAGCGATCCCCAATAAAGCGAGTAGTGCTCGAAATCCTTTCGCGCACAGTGGGCGGCGTAGGCCGCGAGCGCGAGGACTTCGACAACTCGCAGACGGGTCAGCGACATGCTCCGGTCGCGAACCAGCCAAGTGACGAGGGCCGTGTACCAGACGGTCAAACTCGCGTACAAAGTCAGGCTCAGATATTCGGTGCGGCCGTGCGGACTCGCGAGCGCCACGAGAATCATCACCGCAAAGGCGACGGCCCCGATGGCGGTGCCGGCCAGCAGACGGCGGTGCAACAGCCCGACGACTTCGTCGGCGAAGCGTCGCGTCTCGGCGTCTAATTGCCGCCCCGGACGCGCGGGTCCGACCGGCGGTGCAGCCAGAGGTAAAGTGAGCGTAGTTGGCTGCGCGCGGCGTGATTGCCGGACTTGTTCACCGGTTATGTCGCTCGGAGCCACGTTCCGTCTCCCGCGAGTGGTTCGGGAGGACGTCCGACTCGTCTCATGGACGTGCCTGCAACGTTCACGATCCCCTGATTCGGCTGGAGATCGGCCCGGTCGCTGCCGCTCCTCGCAATCCTCGGGAGTTCAGCTGAACGTACAGTATCCAATACGGCAACCAGAAAACTCAAGCCTCTTCGCGAATTAGGGGCTCGGCAGGTCGAGTCCCGCTTTCCCAATCGGGAGCGTCCGGGCTCTCGCTACCGCCTCAATCGGCTGGCATCGTCCGAAAGGGGCCGGGCGGTGATTTCTTTCCAGTGGCGGATGTCGATTTCGAGCGGGCCCTGGGGGTCGCTGAAGCCTCCTTTTCGGGCCACATACTCTTCCAGACGGCCGATCTTTTGTTCCGGGCTGAGTTCGCCCGGATGGTCGCTGCCCGGAGCGCGACCCCAGATGATCCGTGAACCACTGGTCGTCCGAAGCGTGTAGACCGCGTCGTTGGGGTTGGCGTCCTCGGCGAGGTTGGGGATTTCGATCGCCTGCAGCTGCAGCTTCTTCCAGGAAGGGCCGAGGACGTCGGCGATCCTGGCGGCGTCTTCGATCGTGCGGTCGTGCCAGGTGTTGCCGGCCTCGGTCGGAGGGGACGAACGGGCGTTGGTGATGATTGGGAATTCGTCCTCGGCCGGCGGCAGATCGGGAGGCGGCAACAGGACCGCCTGCTTGTCGACGGCGAATCGCTCGGCCTCGGTGACGACGAAGGCGGCTGGCTTGCGGTATTCGAGGACCACCGTCACGCGGTGCGGAAACTCCTTGCGAACACTCACCACGTGGTCCACCCAGGGATGTTTCTGGAAGGCGGCGGCCACGTGGTCCACCAGCTGGGGATCCAACGTCGACAGTTCGTTATCGAGTGTCCCCTCGCGAAATACCTGCCGCAAAAAGGTCCGCGGCACCCAGGGAGGCGCGTCTGTGTAGTGGATGTCCTCGGGCTTCACCACGTATTCGGGGCGGTGAGCCAGATCGGGGAGCCAACCGAGCGCCTTGGGAGCCAGGAAATAGAACGCGATGCCGGCGATCACCAGCAAGATGATCGCGGGGCCCAGAATCCAGCGCGCGAGCACGCTGTCTTCTTCCTCTTCCACGAAGACGACGTCGGAGTCGGAGTCCTTCAGGCTCTTTTTGGCTCGGCGTGCCATGCCCGTAACCGATGGGGTCCCTGGAGGATCGACTGGCGGCCGCTGGCCGCGATCAACGAGCGTTCGAGGCAGCGCTCGCACAGTTCGCCGAAGTTAATTCCGGCGTGGGCGGCGGCCTTGGGAAGCAGGCTATGCTCGGTGAATCCGGGGATCGTGTTGACTTCGAGGACCCAAGGCCGGCCCTCGTGATCCAGCCGCAGGTCGACCCGCGCAAGCCCCTTGGTGCCGACTGCGTGGGCCGCTCGGCGGCCGGCGTCGACCAGCGACGCGACCGCGGCGCGGCTTTCGGCGAACTCGAACCGGTATTCCGTCGCGGGATCCTCGTACTTCGCGGTGAAGTCGAAGAACTCGCGCGGCGTGACGATTTGAATCAGGGGCAAAGGCTCGTCATCGAACAGGGGCAATGTCCACTCGGTCCCTTCGACGACGCGCTCGAACAAGGCGAACGAGTCATAGCTGAAGCAGCGCTCCAGAGCCGCCTGAAGGCCCTCGGCCTTGCGGACGATGCTCACGCCCAGGCTCGAACCCTGCGAGTCGGGCTTCACGACGAACGGAAAGCCGATGCGATCGGCCAGCTCGCGGCAGCGGCGGACGCCGTCGGATTCGTGGACCAGCACGTACTCGGCGGTTGGCACGCCGGACTGGAAGAATCGCTCCTTCGAGGCGGACTTGCTGAAGGCCAGCCGCGACGCTTCAGCTCCGCTGCCGGTGAAGACCACGCCCATCCGCTCGAGCAGGCTCTGGATCGTGCCGTCCTCGCCGTTGCGGCCATGCAGGGCCAGAAAGGCGACGTCGATATCACGGAACAAGGCGGCTTCCGGCGGCGTGGCGGCCGGATCGACCAGCGTGACTTCGTGGCCGCGCTCGCGCAAGGCCTCGGCGACGCAACGGCCGCTTTGCAGACTGATGGCCCGTTCGTCCGAGTCGCCACCGCACAGGACGGCGATGCGAAAGGTTTGCGATTGGGGAAACTTGGTCCTCATGTGCCGACCGCCTCCTTGCGGTCTGGGATTTGAAATCTAGGACCCACGACCGTGAGGGAGCGATCGGGTGGCACGTGGCGGGTTGTCCCTCAGTGCCCTCTGAAACCGAGTTTTCGACCCACCGGCGGGCCGCCCAGCGTTTCGACAGGCCTGAATTCACTGGTTGGGTGCCATGCCCACGGCTCGGCGTGGGCATGCATTGCAGGAAATGCCCACCCAAAGCTGTGGGCATGGCGCCCAACATTCCAGCCCACTTTCCGCGCCCATGTCAGGCGGGCTTGCGCGGGGCAGCCTCTTACCAGATTTTGATTTCCAGCTCCAGATCGACTCCGAATTGCTCGGTGACCTTGGAGCGGGCCAGGTCGATCAGACGCAGCACATCGTCCGACCGGGCGTTGGGATGCGTGACGATGAAATTCGCGTGGCGGTCGCTGATTTCCGCCTGCCCCACCCGAATTCCCTTGAGCCCCGCCTGCTCGATCAGCGAGCCGGCGCTTAACCCCCGCGGGTTCTTGAAGATGCAGCCGGCCGACTGGAAAGAGAGGGGCTGTGTCGCCTTCTTCATGATCCAGAGCTTGCGCATCCGGCGGGTGATTTCTGCGGGATCCCCCGGCTGCAGCGAAAATGTCGCCTCCAGGATGACCAGCTCGTCGATGTTGCTTTCGCGGTATCCAAACCAGAGGTCATTTCCACGCCGGGTGGAGATCTCGCCTTCGGCGCTCATCGTCGTGACGCTCTCGACGAATTGACCGATGTCGCCGCTGCGCCCGCCCGCGTTGCCACGCAGGGCCCCACCCACCGTCCCCGGAATGCCGGACAGCGTCTCCAGGCCGGCAAGTTCGGCCTTCACCGTGTGGGAAATCAACTGCGAAAGCAGGGCTCCCGCTCCGGCTTGCACGGTCGTTCCATCGATCGAGACTCGCCCGAACGACTCGTCGACAAGCTGCACGACGGCTCCGCTGACGCCTTCGTCGCGCACGAGCACGTTCGAGCCGCCCCCCAGCACGCGGACCGGTATCTGTTCTTCGTGGCAATACCGCACGAACTCGCGCAGCTCGTCGGGATTTCGCGGGCGGACGAGGAACTGCGCCGGACCGCCGATCCTCATCCAGGTGTACGGGGCCAGGGGCTCGTCAAGAAGCGAGATTTCTTTGAAGGCGTCCAGTAAAGGCATGATAAACCCGGTTGATGTCCCCCGCGCCCATCGAAATCACGAGGTCGCCCGCGCGGGCTTCATCGTCTATTGTTGCCGCCATCCGGTCAAGGTCGGCACAGAACCGCGCGGGCCGGCCGGCGCGGCCGATTTCCTCCGCCAATTGACGTGCGAGCGATTCGGTTTCGTCTCCCTGCATCTCCCGCGCCGCGTAGACCGGCGCGATCAAAACCTGGTCGGCCCGCCCGAGGCTCGCGGCAAACTCCGGCAAGAGCGCCCGAAGGCGAGACATCTGATGCGGCTGAAAGAGGCACCAGAGCCGACGTCGTCCATAGCGCTGCCGCGCGGCCTCCAGGGTCGCCTGCACTTCGGTTGGATGATGCGCGAAGTCGTCGACCCAGGTGATGCCGTTGGGCGTCCCGAGGAATTCGAATCGCCGGCATACGCCTCGAAACTCCGCGAGCCCCGCTTGAATCTCCGCGAATTCCAGGCCGACGCCCCGGCACAGCGCAATCGCGGCCAAGGCGTTGAGCACGTTGTGCCGTCCCGCGACGCGGAGGGCAAAGCGGCCGACGAAATTGCCCCGAAAGATCGCGTCGAAACTGATTCCCTCGGCAGATGGACGCAGGTTTTCGGCCATCCAGGTCGCCCGCGGTCCGAGCGCGAACGTTTCGAGTCGCGCGGGAGCTGTGGCTCGGGTCGACAGGCGTACGGCGTCCAGCATCGCCCGACAATCCGCGCGGACGACGAGCAATCCGCCCGCGGGGACTCGCGCCGCAAACTGGCAGAATGCGTCCCGCGTTTCGCCAAAGTCGCGGAAATAATCGAAGTGGTCGGCCTCGATATTCAAAATCGCCGCGTATGTCGGCGACAGGTCGAGAAAGCTCCGGCGAAACTCGCAGCACTCAGCCACGAAAAGGTCGCCCGCCCCGGCCCATCCCCCCGTGTGCAAGCCGCACAGCTCGGCCCCGATGCAGGCCGTCGGCTCGCGACCGGCAACCCGCAGGACGGCGGCAGTCATGGCGGCCGTCGTGCTCTTGCCGTGCGTCCCCGCAATGCCGATGCCGCGGCGGCTGCGCATCAGCGCCCCCAGCACCTGGCTGTAGGACAGCTCTGGAATGCCCAAGGCTCCGGCCGCGACACGTTCCGGATTGTCGGCTGCGACCGCCGCGCTATAAACCAGAAGCTGCGTGCCCCAGGGAATTTGCTGGGGAGCATGTCCCTTGTGAACGCTGATGCCCCGCGTTCGCAACGCTTCGACGCTCGACTCAATCGGATTCGCGTCCGAGCCGCTGATCGACCAGCCCAGATCGAACAACAGGGCCGCCAGCGACTTCATCCCCGAGCCGCAGATCCCCACCAGATGGGCCGACTGGCGCGCGTGTGCGTTCGCTGACGCGTTGAACGATGGTGGGAAAGAAGCAAGTTCCAAGCTCGACGACGCCCCCGGGACGGTCACGACGATCTCGAAGCGGATTCCGTCCCAAAGGGCCGAAGTATGGCGATCCGTCGGCCGGAGGCAAAGAGCAACTTCGGGGAATGAGTCTTGCGAACGAAACGCTCTTATTGCGGCGCGTTCCGAAGGCCCGCTGTTTTCACCCAGGCAATCACGAACAGGATCCCGAGCACCAGGTCGACGCTCGCGAAGCCGACCACTCCCGCGGGCACGCGGTTCTTAAGCAGCAGCGCGCCCACGGCGCTCGCGAAAGCGAATTTTTCGACCATGCTCGGAATCATCAGCAGGCGGTAGCGCACCGCATCGATCGCGATACACAGAAAAGCGATCTGCCAGGCGATCGCCGCCCCAACGAAGCCATAGAAGTACTCCGGATGTGTGATCGCGGGGGGCGTGTCTTGAGCGATGCGGTCCTCCAGAAAGTAGAGAGGCGCGATCACAATCAATCCGTAGAGCCCGGCAGCGCCGAAGGTCCACCGCGCGAATTTCATCGATCGGGTCTCAATATCTCGATGAGAGCAGTCGCAGCGGAAAGAATATCCGCCTCGCGCCGGGGCGACCAGTTGAAGTCCGTCGAACTCCGGCTCAGCACCGAAGGCTGCATCAACACCGACGCCGCGCACGCGGGAGCGGTTCGTCCCCTCCCCTTTCCGAATTTTTTCGACACGCTGCTTGACTCCCCGCGTGCCGTCCATTACTATCAAACCAAATCTAAATAACCAAATATCAAACCCGATCGAATTTGCGAGATAAAAATGGCCCGGCCCAAGGCGACCGAACTGACCGAACGCGAACTGGAAATCATGCACGTCTTCTGGAAGCAGGGGGAGCTGACGGCCGGCGAAGTCCGCGAGGCGCTGGCCCAAGGAGGCCGCGACCTGGCGTACACCACCGTCGCCACCCTCGTCCGCATCCTCAGCGAAAAGGGCTTCGTCCGGCAGACGAACGAGGAGCGCCCGTTTCGCTATGTGCCCGTGCGGTCGTTCGACGACGTTTCGGGCCGTCTGTTGGGCGATCTCGTGACGCGGGTCTTTCGCGGCTCGCGAGAACACCTGCTGGTGCGGCTGACCGAAAATCGCAAGCTCAACGCGAAGGAGCGCGCCCTCCTCGAAAAAATCCTGCGGGAGCATCAATCATGAGCTCGCTGACCCAGATTCTGCTGTGGTGCCCCGTCCAAGTCACCGTTCTGGCGCTCGTGGCCCTGGCGGTCGGCATGATTGCGGGACGCCGCCGGCCGGCCGCCGGCGCTCTGATCGCCGCCGCGGCGCTGATCTCGTTCGTGGGCTTGACGGCACTGGCATTCT
>DASPSM010000783.1:0-8068 GCA_035623955.1 Planctomycetaceae bacterium | reverse complement strand
AGAATGCCGAGGTCTCGGTGGCCGTGAAGCACGATTTCGTCTTGGTGTTCGTCGACTCTGAAACGGAGCACGGACGCCAACTGCACGAAAAGTATGTGCCGAAAAAGCAGCGCAACAGCATTCCTCACTTGACCGTGCTGGATGCCAGCGGAAAGCTGCTGAAGAATCAGAAGACCACGGAATTCGAAACCGATGACGACGATTACTCGGTTCCGAAGCTCAAAGCCTTCCTGGCCGAATGGTCGTCGTCGAAATAATCGTCGGCCCGCTAATCCGCAGCGTCCGTAATTCAACGCGTCAAGGCACTCCGCGAAGTGCCTCAACGCCCTGGGCTGTTTAAGACCAGGACAGATTGTGATTCTTGATCGGCAGGTCGCGGATCCGTTTGCCGGTCGCGGCAAAGATCGCGTTGCACAGGGCGGGCGCCGTCGAGGGAACGCCCGGTTCGCCCACTCCGGCCGGCAGAGCTTCGCTGGGAACAATATCCACAAAGATCTCTTTGGGTGCCTCGCTCATTTTGGCGACGTGGAAGGAATCGTAATTCGTCTGCACCGAGCGTCCCTGCTTGAAGGAAAGTTCGCCAAAGACAGCTTGGGAACAAGCAAAGACGGCGGCGCCTTCAACTTGAGCCGAGACCCGGTCGGGGCTGACGATCGTCCCAGCGTCGATCGAACACCAGACTCGATCGATTGAGAGCTTTCCATCGCGACCGACCGTGACTTCCACGACGTGCCCCGTATAGCTATTGAACGATCGGCAGCACGCGATGCCCAGACCTCGCCCCTTTGGTAAGGATCGATGCCGAGGCCAATCGGCATTCTTCGCCGCGCGCCTCATGACGTTCTTTAAACGGCCAATATCGTAGGGGTAATCGTTCGCCTTCGCGCCGCGATTGGAGAGCTTCGCGGCGGCAAGGTCGATCTCGCGATCGTCACCCAAGGCATCGAGCAAGTACTCGAGTGGATCGCGACCGGCGGCATGGGCCAGTTCATCGACGAACGATCCCACCGCGAAGTTTTGCTGGATATGGCAGACCGAACGCAACCATCCGATGCGCGTGTGGGCCTTGGCACGACCGACTTCCAACCGCAAATTGGGAACGTCGTAGGGCAAATCGGTGTGCCCCATTTCGACTTCAAAAGCAGCCGGCCGGTCGGCCCCCTTCGAAAACGTCGAACCGATGCTCGGATAGGCCACGCGTTGCAACCACGCAACCGGACGCCCGTTGTCGCCAAGGGCCGCTTCGCAGTGAATCGCCGAAATGGCGTGATAGTAGTCGTGCTGGAGATCGTCTTCGCGGGTCCAAGTCATGTGAACGGGCCGTTTCAATTCCCGCGAAAGCAAGGCCGCTTCGACACAGTAATCGGGCTTGCTCTTTCGGCCGAAAGCAGAGCCGAGCAAAGTGACGTCGACTTCGACCTGGGCGTTGGGAATGCCCAGGGCCGGGCCCACGGATTGCTGAACCGCTTGCGGGTTCTGAGTCGCAGCCTGCAGGTAGCACCTGGTGACTTTGCCGTGGGCGTCCGTGCGCACATCCGCCACCGCGCAAGTCGTTTCCATCGAGGCGTGAGCCAGGTGCGGGACGGAGTAATCGGCCTTGACCACTTTTTTCGCGCCTGCGAGCGCCGTCGCAACATCTCCCGAGGAACGCACAGCAGTCCCCGGTCGATTCACGGTCTCCTTCAGCGACTTCGCAAACTGTGCCGAATCGTAGGAGGCGTTTTCTCCGTGCTCCCATTCGATCTTGAGCGCCTCTCGACCCTGAATCGCGGCCCACGTGTTGGTCGCGCACACGGCCACACCACCCAACGGTTGGAACGTGGGTGCGCCCTTGAAACCCGGCAGCTTGATGACCGCGACCACGCCGGGGACCGCTTTGGCCGCCGAATCGTCAAGCGACTTCAGTTTGCCTCCGACGACCGGAGGGCGTGCCGCGACGGCAAACAGTTGATTGTCCAAGCGGGCGTCGATTCCATACACCGCGCGGCCGGTGACGATTTGCTTCAAGTCGGTAATCGGCGCGTCCTTGCCGATATACCGCCATTTTTTACGCGGCTTGAATTTCACGCTGCGCTTGGCGGGGATGTCGAGCTTCCGGGCGACCGCGACAAGTTCGCCGAACCCGAGCGATTTGCCGGTCCCTTTGTGTTTGACCTGATGCAGCTCGGCGTAGCATTCGCTCGGATCGACCTTCCACTGTTGTGCGGCGGCCCGCTCCAACATGGTTCTGGCGACTGCGCCGGCGGTGCGCATCGTGTCAAAAAAGAAGCGAATGCTGTTGGAGCCGTCGGTGTTTTGATCGCCCAGTCGCCTGTCCCCTTGCGCCTGTCGAATGACGACCCGAGACCAGTCCGCCTCCAGCTCGTCGGCTAAAACGCGCGGCAGGCCGGTTCGAATCCCCGTTCCCATCTCCGATCGATGGGCGAGAATCGTGACGGTGCCATCGGGCGCGATGGAGACCCACAAATCCGGTGCGAACGTCTCCGCATTCACTTTGGCGGGGTCGGCAACTTCGGCGGCGTTGCCCAGGCCCACGCGACACATCAGCAAGAATGAGCCGGCGGAAAGCCCCGCCAGAAAACCGCGTCGCGAGACGGGATGGAAGACTGCCGTATTGAGGAGCGCCGGGTCGAGGACTGCCGTCGCCGCTGGGCGGATTTCCGTCTCGAGGCGATTCTGCTCGATCATTTCGCGAAGCGTGAGTTCGGCGATTGGCTTGTTCGCAGTTTGCTTGTTCACTTGCGCAACTCCTTTCCGGCAGTTTTGATCGCAGCGCGAATCCGCGGATAGGTTCCGCAACGACAGATGTTCCACATCTGGGCTTCGATTTGCTGATCGGAAGGATCGTTGTTCTTCCTCAGGAGCGCGGCCGCCATCATCATCTGGCCGACCTGGCAGTAACCGCACTGCGGAACGTTGTGCTGCATCCAGGCTTTCTGCACGGGATGATCGCCATGTTGCGAGAGCCCCTCGATGGTGACGACTTTCGAGTTGCCGACGTCGGCCAGCGAGGTGACGCAGGACTGAACGGCCTCACCGTCGACATGAACCGTGCAAGCCCCACACTCGGAGATGCCGCATCCGTATTTGGTGCCGGTCAGCCCCAAGTGATCGCGGAGCACCCACAAGAGCGGAGTGTTGCCGGGGACGTCCTTCAACTCGTGGTCTTTGCCGTTGACATTGATTCTTGTCACGGGCGCAACCTCCAAACGAAGCTACGAACTGTTCGATATCCAACTAGGGGACCAACACGATCTTGCCGGTGAGCGATCCCTTTTTGTTGACGGTGTTTTCTTCCTGCAGACGGTGGGCATCGGCCGCGCGAGCGAGCGGGAACGCTTGGCCAATCTGCGGCTTCCACCCGCCGCGACGGTAAAGAGCGGAAATCGTCTTCGCGCAGGCCCGTTGCTCTTCGGGAGAGGCGTTGAACATCGCGAATCCGCTCAGTCGCAGATCCTTGGTGTAAAACGGGCCGACCGGGAATTCCGGACGGGCCGTTCGGCCGGCCATCAGCACAATTCGGCCGCGCGGCGCCATCATCGACACGGTGCGGTCCAGCGTCGGCTCGCGCTGCGTCTCGTACCAGACGTCGATGCCGGTCGGCCCGGCAAAGCGGCGAATCTCGTCGTCGAGCGTCGGCGAGTGATAGTCGAGCGCCAGGTCGGCTCCCCAACTCTCACAAAGTTTTTTCTTTTCGGCAGAGCCGACGGTCGCGACGACTCGGGCCCCGGCGAACTTCCCGAGCTGCACGACTGCCGCTCCGACTCCGCCCGTTCCGCCGTTGACGAATAGCGTTTCACCAGGCTTCAAGCCCGCGCTTTGAAACAGCCCGAGATGAGCCGTGATGCCGACCAAGGCGCCGGCGGCGGCCTCGGTGTCGGGTTGCTCGCCTGGCGTCGGATAGAGCCAGCGTTCATCGACGGCGGCGAATTCCGCAAAAGTTCCCTGTCGCCCCAGCAGGCCCTGATTGGTCCCCCACACACGATCGCCTGGTTTAATTCCACGAACATCGGCCCCGCAGGAGACGACCGTCCCCGCCAGATCGCAGCCGAGGATATACGGGAACGTGAGCGGCATCGCGACCGCGCCGCTGCGGATGTAGGTGTCAATCGGATTGACGGCGACTGCGCCGACTTTCACCAGAACTTGCGTCGGCGCGGGCTTCGGGTCCGGCAGGTCGCCGTATTCGATGACCTCGGGAGGGCCGGTCCGTGTGATGTACGCCGCCTTCATTGTTCCTTCGTCCGATCCAAAGTCAGCGCGTTGCGAGAACGCCGCGCCAGAATCGTGGCGCCCGCTAGCGAGAACCATGTCACGGCGCTCACCAACATTCCCCAGTATACGACGCGCGGGTGATACGACCAAACTACGGTGTGCGATCCCGGAGCGACGACAACGCCGCGGTACAGCCCCTCGACGAGCTGCGGCTCGGCTCGAGCGCCATCGACGGTCACCGTCCAACCGGGATACATCAGGTCGGTCAGAATCAGCCGGCCACCAACCGGAGAATCTGCCTCGATCGCGACTCGGGTCGGTTGATTGTCGGTGACGCGGGCCCGCTGCTCAGGCGCTCGCGCCTCCCACGCGACGCGACCGCGGCTTCCCTGCAGCTCGTACAAAAAGAGCGGTTGTTGATAGCGGGCCCAAGCGGCGTTCAAGAGGGGATCGATCCCCTGCCAGACCAGCCGCACGGGCCAACGAGAAGGATCGAGCGGTTCGAACGACAGCACGTGCGTGACGCCGGCGCGCTGCAGCCAAGCGATTCGCCTTCGCGGAGCCTCGGCTCGCTCCGTTGGCGTGGCGTCTGCGGCAGCGTCGGGGGGAATCTCCAGCGCGGGATCGAAATAGGCCGCCGGCGCAAACGTGAGGTAAGGCGGAGTGATCGCCGCGCCGAGCACCGAGGGCAGATTGGCCCCCGGAGTGAAGAGCCGCGCGTTCCCCGACCAGGTGGCCAGAACCTTGCGCACGGGACTCTCGTCGACGTATCGAATCGGCGGGTCGTCGACGAGATCACTATCCGCGACGATCCGGCTCACAAGCCAGAACTCGAGCGTCGGAGCCGCGAACGCGCACGCCGTGAAGGCCCATCGCCCGCAATCGACAGCCAGCTTCTGCGTCGAGCCGCTCGACAAAAAGCGACCCAGCCACGAGACGATCGCGGCCAGAACCCCCAACAGGAGCAGCCCCGAGACGAACGCGTCCGTAAACGTGAGGTTGCCGAGCGTGAAAGGGTTGGGGACCCCGTTCGATTGGTTGACACTTTGAGCTTCGCCAGTGAGCATCAGCCCCGTGTACATTGCGCCGATGAAGGCCAGCAACACTCCCACTTGCAGAACCGGCGAGTCGCTCTTCCGCAGCCAGTCCAGCCCCCGACCGGCAAGCAGGCCCGCGGCCAGCGTGGTGATCAGACCGTAGCGACCCGGAGCAGAAAAATACTTGAAACCGGGCAGGTGCTCGCCGATCGGCACCAGACGCCCGGTGGCGTAGACGAGCGCCACCAACCCCAAGCCAGCCCAAGCAAGACTCAGGCGATCGCGCTTCCGCATTGCGATTCCCGTCCAGGCCAGCGCGAGAAACAATGGCACAAGCCCGACGAAGAGATGGGCCTCGACCGGGTTGGTTCGCCCCCCGAGTTCGTCCTTCGCGGCGTCCAGGGCGGCTTGCCGCTCGGTGCCGAGGGCATACCAGTACCAGGGGCGGACCATCTGTGCGAGGTACCACACGGGAATCGCGCCGGACCGCAGATTGTGATCGGGCCCTTGTTCCACCCGCTGACTCAACCGCATCAGCTGCCAGGTCGGCGCGAGTTGGACAGCGGCCAGAAGAGCCGCGCCCGCGATCGCCGCCAGCGAAAATCCGCAGAGCGACCTCGCGCGCGAGCGGCTCTCCGACGGCAGGTCGCGATTGGCGACGAACAAACGAAGCGGGACATAGGCGACGAGCGTCAGGATGGTGAGGAAGGCGAGATTGAAATGTCCGGCCAGCAACTGCAGGCAGAGCACGACCGAGATTCCGACGGCAAACCGGGCTCGCCGCGTTGCCAGGAATTTTTCGCAGCACCAGAGGGCCGCTGGGAACCAGGCTCCCGTGACGATTGCCCATTCGAGGCCGCTGCGAGGCGGAAACCATCCGAATGTGAAGACCAGGGCTGCCAGCCCGCTCCCAGAGGCCTCTAGGCCGATCGCTCGGGCGTACATCCACGTGAAGACAAACGCGATCACGTAGTGCAGCAGGAAATTCGCGTTGTAAGCCCCGTTCACCGGCAGGAGCGAATAGAGGATGAGATTCGGCGGATAAAAGACGCCGGTCTGGCTCTCTCCGAGAATCGGATAGCCGAAGCCAACCCAGCTGTTCCACAAAGGAAGCTCGTGCCGCCTGAGCAGCTCGGCGTAGACGACCTTCTGGGGCAGGAAGTAGCGATAGGTGTCGCCGCCGACCAGACCGCCGCCGCGCACGAGAGGCCACCAGAAAAAAAGCGTGAGGCCGATCGCGGCGGCTGCGACCTTCAGTCCGCGAATCATGAGAGACGTGCCGGATCGAGAAACGCCAGGCGCTGCGGATGCCAAAACCGCACGTGGGCCACGGCAGCGAGCAGCAGGAATGTGCCGGCGCTGACGGCAAGCCCCCAATATAAGGACCGCGAATGATACGACCAAACCACAGTGTGCGCGCCGGCCGGGATGTCGACGCCGCGAAACATTCCCTCAACGGTGAGCGCGGCGGCGGGTAAGCCGTCGATCGTCACCTGCCAGCCGGGATACATCAGATCGGTGAGGATCAGCCTGCCCCCCGAGGCAGAATCGGTCTGAGCCGAAACATGGTTCGATCGATACTCCGTAATCTTCACCGAACCGTGAGCGTCCGGGTGTTCCCAGTCGATTCGTCCGCGAGTCCCTTCGAGCTCGGAGAGGTAAAAGGGCTCGCCGTATCGTCCCATCGCCGGGTTCAGCAGGGGATCAAAACCCTTCCAAATAAGACGGGCGGGATAACCGAGCCGCTCGGGTGGCTCGAAGCTCAGGATGTGCGTCACTCCGGCACGGCGCATCCAGGCGACTTTTTCCGCGGTCTTGGAGTCGCCGCCGGGCATGGTGAGCTTTGGATCGTCGTACGCGGCTGGTCCGAAGGTCAGGTACACGGGAGTGGCCGCGGCCTCAAGCACCGTTCCAAAGTTGGGATACGGCGCATAGACCCGCGCCGTTCCGCCCCGCGCCTCGAGGATCTTTCGCACGGGACTGTCTTGAAGGTGATTGATCGGCGGGTCGGCAATTATCGGGCTGTAAGTCACGACGCGGCTCACAAGCCACAGGTCGAGGGCCGTAAAGCTCAAAGCGCAGACGGTGAACACGGCGCGGGCCATTGCGGGCGGTTGCGATCCTCCCGTCGTCCGACGGATGTGAGGAAAGACGATCGCCAGCAAAAGGGCGACCAGTCCGACCAGCATCAGGCCGGAAACGAATCCTGACGAGATCGTGAACGGCCCAAGCACAAAAGGAGTGTTCGAGTCGGAGTTTGCGCCAACACCTTCGACTTGCGATGTGAGCGTGAGGGCCGTCCACAGGGCGGCAACAAATCCGATGAGCAGAGCCAGCGCCGGCCACCAGGCCCCTGTGTTCCGCAACCGCTCGAGCGATTTGCCCGCAAGCACGGCCACTCCCAGCGTCGTGATCACGCCGTAACGACCCGGATCCTGAAAGAAATCGAAGCCGGGAATGTGCCGCGTCAGCGGCAGCAGCCAGCCGGGCGTGTAAAGGAGGGCCAAGACCGCCAGGGCCAGCCAGATCAGGCTGATGCGATCGCGCGTGCGAATCGCGAAGGGAATCTCGGCGACGGCCAGCATCAGCGGAATCAGCCCGAAGTAGAGCTGAGCTTCGACCTGGTTGGTGGGCGCGCCCAGCTCGCCTTCCGAGGCGCGCAAGGCGGCGTCGCGGTCGGCCGCGACGGAGTACCAATACCAGGGGCGAACTGCTTGCGACCAGTACCAGAATGGAATCGAGCCCTGCTCGAGTCGATGACTGGCCCCCGGCGATTCTCGCTGGCTGACCTGCTTGAGTTCCCAGGTCGGCGCGAG
>DASPSM010000779.1:0-3200 GCA_035623955.1 Planctomycetaceae bacterium | reverse complement strand
GCCTCGCACACGCATAGCGGCCCGGTTCTGCGCGGCGCCCTGTACGACATCTATCCAATCGACGAATCCGACAAAAAGAAGATCGAGGCTTATTCGAGCGACCTCGAGACCGCCATCGTCCGCAGCGCAAGTGAGGCGCTGTCGCGCCTCGAGCCCGCGACCGTTTCTGTCGCGCAGGGATCGACCGACTTCGCCGTCAACCGCCGCAACAACCGCGAGCCCGACGTGCCCGCGCTGCGCGCCAGCCATTCCCTCCGCGGACCTTCGGATTACGCGGTCCCCGTGCTGGCCGTCCGCCGTCCGGACGGGAAATTGCTGGCCGTCGCGTTTGGCTATGCCTGCCACAATACGACGCTGGGCATTCAACAATGGAACGGGGACTACGCGGGCTTCGCCGAGACGAACTTGGAAGAGGCTCACCCGGGCGCGACCGCTCTGTTCTTCATGGGCTGCGGCGCCGATCAAAACCCCGTGCCGCGGCACACGGTCGATCTGGCTCGCAAGTACGGTCGCATGATGTCCGATGCGGTCCAGGCGGTTTTCAACGGAAAGATGGAACCGCTCGCGCCGAAACTGCGGCTGCAATACGAAACGGTAACGCTGCATTTGGGCGCGGCTCCGACGCGTGCGGAATTGACCGCCCGCGTCCGCGATCGCACCCCTTACATCGCCCGCTGGGCCGGCCGGATGCTTAAAGAAGTCGAGGCGGGGCGACAGCTCGCGCGGACGTATCCCTATCCGATTCAAATCTGGCAGCTCGGCGGCAAGCAGCTTTGGATCGCGCTCGGGGGCGAAGTCGTCGTCGATTACGCCTTGCGTTTCAAGGATCGCTACGGGCCCGAGACCTGGGTCAGCGCCTATGCCAACGACGTGATGGCCTATATCCCGTCGCTGCGAGTGCTCAAGGAAGGGGGCTACGAAGGCAACACGTCGATGCTGGTTTACGGCATGCCGGCCGAGCGCTGGGGGACCGACGTCGAGGAGATCATCGCCGCGGGAGTCGATCGCGGCGTGCGCCGGGTTGAGGACGCAAAATAAGTGCTTCTTCCTCGTCGCCGCGACCTCGTGATCGCTGGATTTGCCAATCCGAAGCGGATCGCTGCGGCCTCCAATTCAGGCCTGGCCTTGTCCATGGGGCTCCAAATCTGCGACCAGCTTCTTGAAGCCGTCCCGGCCGCGCAGGGCATCGAGAGATTCGCCTTCGTCTACCAGAGGCGACAGAAACCTAGCCTCAGTTGATCGGGCGCGCGAGAATGATGGCCGTCGGATGAACCCGCGCGGAGTTCGTCAGTTGGAGACCGATCGAAAAGGGAGCCACCGATGCAATCGAGCATGCACGGTTCTGGTCGAGACTTCGCAGCCGAGTTCTTTGTGGCGCCCCACGCGCCGATCAACGTTGAGTTTGGAGCCGCGTCTCACGTTGGCCTCGTTCGCACCGGCAACGAGGACCATTTCGGGGTTTTCCGCCGAATTCGCGCGCAAGAAGCCCTGCTGACGAATTTGGCAAGTCACGACGCACCGCCCTTCGCACATGAAGACGCCATCTTCGGCCAGATCGTCACGACGTATTTCTTCGTTGTTGCCGACGGCATGGGGGGAGGAGCGGCCGGTGAAATCGCTAGTCGAGTGGCGATTCAAAGCGCTTTTGACCTGGCAGACCGGGCCAGCAGCTGGGTCATGCGATTAAAGAATCTGCCCGCCCAGCAGGCGCAGCAGCGGATCGAGGCGTACATCACGGAGATGCACCGGACCCTGCGCGCGATGGGGGAGAGCGATCCCAACCTCGCGGGAATGGGAACGACCTGGACATCGGCTTATCTCATTGGTTGGGACGTCGTGATCGTCCAGATCGGGGATTCGCGCGCCTATCTCTGGCGGCGGGGGGAGCTACGACAAATTACTCGCGACCAGACGCTGGCCCAGGTCTTGATTGATCGCGGTATTCCGCCCGAACAGGCCGGGCACGCGCGGAATATTTTGACCAATGCACTCGGTGGTCAAAACGAATTCGTCTTTCCCGCGATCATCCACCGTGTGCTCGAGCCCGGCGACCGGCTGCTCTTGTGCACAGACGGACTGACCAGCGAAGTTTCCGATTCGGAAATTGCCGAAGTCCTTGCCCGCCCATCGCTACCCCAAGCCATATGCGACTCGCTCATCGAACTTGCGTTGGATCACGGTGGTCACGACAACGTGACAGTCGTGTTGGCCGAAGTCAGCCGACATTCGCCGGCAGACACAGATCCCACCTCATGATGCGACAAAAGAAGTCCGCTCGGAGGGCATTGACGAGTGCGCAGCAGGCTCCGTTCCGTCTCGGTTCACCACGCCTTCATGAACCAGAAGATCATCCCGAGGTCGGCCACGCGCTCTTTGATCAACGGTATTGGCAGACCAGCCAGGAAATACCAGTCGTTGCCCAGATGAGTGCGGACGCCGCGGGGTGAGCGCCACACTGGTTTCGGCGCTTTGAGAGGCAATCGCACCTCTTCGAGTTTGATTTTAGGAGCGAACGTAGGGACCATACCGGGTTTTCGCGTCCGATGGAAATGCAAGCAGCCAGCGGTCCGGGTCGACGGCTGGCCGCTGCGTGGCGACAGATCGTTGTCCTACTGTTGGAAGTCCTTCGCGCGACGAAGCGTCTGGCAAATTCCCTTGACCGTTTCTTTGTAGTGATCTTCGATTTTGGAATCAGCGACGAATGCCGCGCCGACATATTGGCCCTCGCCGGCATCGAAGACTCCAGCCGCGAATACGACGTCCACGCCGGACTTCTTTGCTTTGCCGGTGCCGGTAATCACCTTCGCGCCGCCCTTCGTGTCGCGCGGCTCGTCGAACTTGACGTCGTTCAGGTAGTTCTTTGCCAGTCCATTCTCGACCTTTTTGATCCCGGCTTGTTTGTCATCGACGCCTTTGAGGAGGACGAGCATCGAGTAAACCTGTCCATCTGGGCTGACCGCCGAGATGTAATTGGGGCCAGTCCTTTGGTTCCAGTCGGCAGGAAACGTGATCCCCACGACGGGCTTGTCGTCTTTGCGAATGACGGCTTCGGTGCCGGGCTTCGTCGGGGCACCGGGTTCGGTCGTGCCGAAGACCTCCGGCGGGGCATCGTAGAAGCTCGATCGCGGGGCATTTTGATAGTCCGCGGTCGAATAATACTGGCCCCGCGCTTGCGCTTCCGCATCAATGGCAGTCCGGGT
>DASPSM010000764.1:0-3637 GCA_035623955.1 Planctomycetaceae bacterium | reverse complement strand
AGAGCGCGCCGCGCAGAACCGGGCCGCTATGAGTGTGCGAGGCGTTGAGCATGATGGACTCGCGCGACAGGCCGAATTTCGCCGCCAGCGCGCGACACACGTTCTGGGAGATCGAACGCGGGATACCCAGCAAGTCGGTGCTGACGATGACCGCGCGATGGCCGTCGGCGTCTTCGAGCGCCAGCACCCGCACATAAACGTCGTGCAGCGTACCGTTGGCCGGCGCCGTGCGCGCCGCGTAGCCGGCCATCCACAGTGGCTCTTTGGGCGTGATGACGGCTTTGGCCGTTCCGGCTTTCCAAAGCGCCTCCTCGGCGCGGAGCGGTTCGTGTGCGACCAGCACGACGATGACACAGAGCAGAGGGACATGACTGCGCGCGGTCCAGCGACGATCGCCGGATGCCCCCTCACCCCCAGCCCCTCTCCCGCGAGGGGCTTTGCCCAAAAAAGGGGACTGACCCCCTACCGGAAGCGCAAACCCGCTTTCCAGCCACAACGGGTCAGGGGTCTGTCCCCTTTTTTGGGCAAAGCCCCCGCGAGGGGAGAGGGGGGAGGAATTACCGAGGGCCTCTCTCCCTCTTCTCCCCTCTCCCCGCATTACGTCCGCGCCGGCAATTTCCGCCGGAGCGGCGGACGCCGGCAATGCGGGAGAGGGGCTGGGGGTGAGGGGGAACATCCCATCAGTGTCGCCGAATCGCGCACGGGGTCGTGACTGTGATTTGCTCATCGCACGCTCACGCGAGCAGTTCACGGATCACCGTTCCCTCGACGTCGGTCAGACGGCGGTTGATGCCGTTGTGCAGAACGGTGAGGCGTTCGTGGTCAATCCCCAGCAGATGCAGCAGGGTGGCGTGCACGTCATGGCAGGTGGTCGGGCGGTTGCGGTCGGCCGGCTTGTAGCCCCATTCGTCGCTGGGGCCGTAGGTCGTGCCACCGCGAATGCCACCTCCTGCTAACCAATTCGTGAAGACGAACGGATTGTGATCGCGGCCGCGTCCGCCTTGAGCGCAGGGCATCCGGCCGAACTCGGTCGTCCAGTGAATCAGCGTGTCGTCGAGAAGGCCGCGCCGCTTGAGGTCGACGATCAGGGCGGCGGTTGCGCGGGCCATCCCCAACGCCATCGGCCGATGGTCGCGGGCGATGTCTTCGTGCGAATCCCAGTTCCGCCGCGGAAAACCGTTGTCGCAGCCCGACCAAATCTGCACGAAGCGCACGCCGCGCTCCAAGAGCCGCCGGGCGATCAGACACTTTCGGCCGAAGTGGACCGTCTCTTCGTGCTCGTTGATTTCGGTCGGAAAGGCGGCCGGCACATGATCGAGGCCGTACATCTTGAGGATGTGCTTGGGCTCATCCGAAAGATCGAGCGCCTCGGGAGCGCTGAGCTGCATGCGGGCCGCCAGCTCGTAGCTGCGGATGCGGGCCTCGAGTCGCGAGTCGCCCGGCCGCGCCGCCAGGTGTTCGCGATTCAGCTCGCTCAGCAGGCGGATCGATCGCTCGCGAAGCGCCGCCCCGTCGTGGCCGGCCGGCGCGTGCAGGTCGGCAATCGGATTCGCAGCGCCGGGCCGCAGAATCGTCCCCTGGTGCTCGGCCGGCAGAAACCCCGCGCTCCAGTTTTTGGGACCGTTGGAGGCAAAGCCGCGGTGATCGGGAAACACCACGAACGTCGGCAGGTTGTCGTTGGCCGATCCGAGCGCAAAACTGACCCACGCGCCGGCCCCGGGAAAGCCGGGGCGATCGAATCCCGTCGCCTGCAGATAAGTCCCCTGGCTGTGCACACCCGTCTTGCCGACGAGCGAGTGGATAAAGGCCATGTCGTCGACGCAGGGGCCAAGCGGGGCGACGATCTCGTTGAGCGGTTTGCCGCAATCGCCGTACTGCCGCCATTTCCACGGCGAGCAGAACGTGGCTCCGAAGCCATCCTGAAACAACTCGACATGCTCGCCCGGGTCCCATTTCTCGCCGTCGCGCCGATGCAACAGCGGCTTGTAGTCGAACGTGTCGAGATGACTCGCTCCGCCCGCCATGAAGAGCTGCACCACGCGCTTGGCTTTGGCCCGATGGTGCAGTCGTTCCAGCGCGCCGCCCGCGTGCGGTTCTGTTCCGGCCGCCAGAAGTCCGTCCCCGTTAAGCAGGTGCGCCAGCGCAATCCCGCCCAATCCGCCGCCGAGTTCCCAGAGGAATTTGCGGCGGTCGATGTGGAGGCAATTTGGATTGGAGGCTGCGTTTCGCATCGGGCACACTAAATGACCGGGCGCGACTTTTGGGACGTGGAATCCCCCTCACCCCCGGCCCCTCTCCCGCAGGGGGAGAGGGGAGAAAAGGCCCAAAAAGGGGACAGACCCCTGACCCGTTGTGGCTGGAAAGCTGGTTTGCCCTTCCGGTAGGGGGTCTGTCCCCGTTTTTGGGCAACGGGAGAGGGGCAGGGGGTGAGGGGGTATTTGGTCATGAATTCCCAGAATCGCGGGGGGGCAATTAGTCGACGTAAACAAACTCGTTCAGGTTGAACAACAGCCGGCAAGTTTCCGCGAGGCCAAATTCTCGAGCAAACGGCACGAGCCGCTTCGATTCCGACGCGGTCGACGGGCGCTGCAGCGTCAGACGAACGGCCTCGGCGACCTGGCCTTCCAGGTCGGCACGTCGAGCGCGAACGCGCTCGGCCAGATGCTCGGCCATGCGAATCATGAATCGGTCGTTCAAGAGAGCCAGCGCCTGCAGCGCGGTGATCGATTCGTCTCGCTTGTCGATGATCTGCGAGGGATCGGCACAGTCGAGAGCCTGCTCGAACGGATCGGGCTGCGAGCGGACCAGGAAGCGATACACGCTGCGGCGATGCGCGCGCCGGTCGTCGGGGTCGGCCTTGTCGTATTCGTAGTGGGGCGAATGTTCCGGCTTCTCGACGACGAACGTTTGAAAGGAGGGGCCGAACAGCCGCGCGTCGAGGCAGCCGCTCGCGGCAAGCACGCTGTCGCGGATCGACTCGGCGTCCAGACGCGAGCGGTTCATCCGCCACAGCCACGAATTGCCGGCGTCGACCTGGGCGGCAGCGGCGTTCGACGTCGAAGCCTGTCGATAGGCGGCACTGGTCACGATCATCCGATGCAGGCGTTTGAGCGATTGGGAGCCGTCGCGGAGATCGACGGCGACCCAGTCGAGCAATTCGGGGTGAGTCGGCAACTGCCCCATCCGCCCGAAATCGCTGGGGCTATCGACGATGCCGCGACCAAAGTGGTAGAGCCACACGCGATTGACGATCGATCGCCACGTGAGGGGATTCCGACGGTCGGTGATCCAATGCGCCAGCGCGATCCGACGCTCCCCTTCGCCCGCGCCCGCCGGCAACTCAAACTGCCACGATGCATCCTTGATGAAAGGCAGGGCGCCGGGGCCGACGAGCTTCCCGGGACGTCGCACGTCCCCCCGCTCGAGGACATGAATCTCGCGGGGTTTGCCCCCCGTGCCACGAAACGCTCCGCTGCCGCTGTAGACCGTGCCGCAATAAACGACGCTCTGCTTCGGGAGCGCGGCGAGAGCGGCAAACAGCGCGCTGCGTTCGGCAACGACGCCGAGGGGAGGAGTTTGGACGCTCTCTTCATGGGGCTTTGGCTGAGGCTCGATCGCTCGCAAGCGAGCTTCCAAT
>DASPSM010000745.1:0-7971 GCA_035623955.1 Planctomycetaceae bacterium | reverse complement strand
CCACCGGCAAGCCAAAGCGATCGATGGCCCAAGCCAGCGACTCGAGCAGCCAGGTGCCAAAGAAACCCGTGCCGCCGGTGATAAACAGCCGGCCGTCGCGCAGCTGCTCCCAGACCTGCGGCGTGTGCTCGAGGACGTGATCGAGATCAGCGGTCGACAAGCGAGGCATGAGAACGCGTTCGACAAAAGCGGTGAATGGTTTCGAGCACGTAATCGAGCATCGGAGGCGTCAACCCTGGATAGACGCCGATCCAGAGCAGCCGCTCCATGACGAAATCGGTATTGGTCAACGGCCCGACGACGCGATGGGCGATCTTGGAATACGCGGGCTGTCGCAGCAGGTTGCCCGCGAACAACAGCCGCGTTCCGATCTTGCACGACTCCAGATGGCGGACGAACTCGTCGCGGGAGAAGGGCGCCTCGGCACGTACGGCCAGCGGGAATCCGAACCAGCTGGGCTCCGAATTGGGCGTGGCTTGCGGCAGCAGCAAAAAGTTCTGCAGGTCGCTCAGCCCTTCGTACAGCCGGCGAAAGTTGGCGCGACGCGTCTCGACAAACCGCGGCAGCTTCTTCAGCTGCGCGACGCCGACGGCCGCCTGCAGGTCGGTCGCCTTCAGGTTGTAGCCGATGTGCGAATACGTGTACTTGTGGTCGTAACCGCGCGGAAGGGAGCCTAGCTGCCAGTCGAATCGCTTGCCGCAGGTGTTGGCCTTTCCCGGCTCGCACCAGCAGTCGCGGCCCCAGTCGCGGAACGATTCGATCAGAGTCTTCAGAATCGGGCGATCGGTGAGGACGCAGCCCCCCTCCCCCATCGTGATGTGATGCGCAGGATAGAAGCTGGTCGTCGCCAGGTCGCCGAACGAACCCACGTTGCGGCCGCGATAAGTCGCCCCGACGGCATCGCACGCATCCTCGATCAGCCACAGATTGTGCCGCCGACAAAACTCGACCACCGAATCCAAGTCGAACGGGTTGCCGAGCGTATGGGCGATCATCACCGCGCGGGTTCGCGGCGAGACGGCCGCTTCAAGCTGCGAGACATCGATGTTAAAGGTGGGGACCTCGACGTCGACGAACACCGGCACGAGGCCGTTCTGAATGGCCGGGTTCACGGTCGTCGGAAAGGCGGCCGCAACCATCACGACTTCGTCGCCGGGGCGCACTTGCCGGTCGCCGAGTTTGTCGGAGGTCAGGCACGAGAGGGCCAGCAGGTTCGCGGACGACCCGGAATTGACGAGCGAGGCCGATCGCACGCCGATGAACTGGGCGAAGCTCCGCTCAAACTCCGCGGCGAAGCGGCCGGTCGTCAGCCAGAAATCGAGCGTGGCCTCCATCAGGTGGCGCAGCTCGTCCGCGTCGAACACTCGGCCCGAGACCGGAACCGGCGTGATTCCCGGCTGAAACTCCTCGGGCGCAAAGGCCGCTGCAAAGTATTCGTCGACCAGACGAGCCATGCGCTCGCGCAGCGCGATCGCAGTATCCGCCCCGTTCGAATTGGATGGCTGACTGTTGCCGGTCATTCTGTGTCGTTGAAAGCGTTGATGTCATCGAGGCAGGCGGCGGCGGCCGACGCCGGATCGGAATAATACCGCTTGTACCATTGTGCCGTCTTCTCGACCGCCTCGCGGACCGACCAGCGCGGCCGCCATGAAAGTTCGGTTAAGGCCTTCTCGATACTCAGCCGGAGCAGGTGATCTTCGTGCGGCTTGGTCGCGTCGGAACAGTCGATCCAGCTTCCGCGACCCCACGATTCGATAAAGATTTCCGCGATCTCGCGGACGGTCACTGCGCCGTCGGGCAATGGACCGAAATTCCAGGCGCTACACCACTTCCCCGACGGGCTTTGAAGCATTTTGGCGGCGAGCGTCAGGTAGCCTGAGAGCGGCTGCAAAACGTGCTGCCAGGGCCGCACGGCCTTGGGGCTGCGGATTGGGATCGGCTCGCCGGCGGCCGTGAACCGCGCCAGATCGGCGACGATTCGAGCCGCGGCCCAATCGCCGCCGCCGATGACGTTGCCCGCTCGCACGCTCGCCAATTGCACCTGATGATCGGGCAGTCGCTCGGGCGGAAAATAGGACTGTCGATAAGCGGCGACCGCGAGTTCGGCGGCCCCTTTGCTGGCGCTATAGGGGTCGTGTCCTCCCATCGCGTCGATTTCGCGATAGCCCCAAACCTGCTCGCGATTCGCGTAGCACTTATCGCTGGTGATCACAATCACGGCGCACGGCTTCGCGCGAGCCTTCACCGCTTCGAGGACCGACACCGTCCCCATGACGTTGATATCGAACGTCTCGGCGGGCACCTGGTAGCTCGTCAGCACGATCGCCTGAGCGGCGAGGTGAAAAATGACGTCCGGCGCCGCCTCGGCGACGACCCGCGCGAATCGCGCCCGATCGCGGATGTCAGCCATGTGCTGCGACGTGACACAGCGCTCGACCTGGGCGGCCGTAAAGAGTGCCGGCGTCGTGGGCGGAGCGAGTGCGTAACCCACGACGTCGGCACCCAGCTCCTTGAGCCAGATCGTGAGCCAGGCACCTTTGAAGCCCGTATTCCCGGTGACCAGCACGCGGCGCCCGGCAAAGACTTGCCGAAAGCCTGGTCTCGTCGCCGTTTGGAGCCCCGGATTCACCATATTTTCCACGGTGCCTTGCCGCTGTCCCAAATCCGATTGAGCTGCTGATATTCCCGGTACGTGTCCATGGCAAAGAAGGAGCCTTCGTGGCGATGGGCCATCAACTGCCCCTCGCGAGCGAGCCGCTCGAGCGGAGCACGCTCGAGGATGCACTGGTCACCGTCGAGATAGTCAAACACGCCCCGATTGAAGACGAAGAACCCGGCGCTCATCCAGCCTTCGACCCGCGGCTTTTCGGCAAAGCTCGTGACGCGCTCGTCGCCGTCGAGTTCGACGAGTCCGAATCGCGACGTCGGTTTGACGGTCGTGACCGTCGCCAGTCGGCCGTGCTCGCGGTGAAAGCGGAGGAGCTGGGTCAAGTCAACGTCAGCGACGCCGTCACCGTAGGTGACCATGAACGTATCCACGTCGTCGACGTAGCGCCGCGTCCGCAGGATGCGGCCTCCCGTCATCGTCTCCAATCCCGTGTCGACGAGCGTGACGCGAAAGTCCTGCTCTTCGTGCTGGCCGTGATACTCGATCTGCTTGCGTCCTCCCAGCGAGATCGAAAAGTCGTTGTTCATCGCCTCGTAGTTGAGGAAGTATTCCTTGATCATCTGCCCCTGATACCCCAGGCAGAGGATGAAATCCCGAATGCCGTGCCTGGCATAAATCTTCATGATGTGCCAAAGGATCGGCCGCCCGCCAACCTCGACCATCGGTTTGGGGCGGAACTCCGTCTCCTCACGCAGACGCGTTCCTTGTCCGCCGCAAAGAATGATGGTCTTCATGCGTGATTCGGGGTCCGGGTCGTTCGGCCAGACAGGTCGCGAACCGAGGAGATTTCAGAAACAGGGCCGACGATTCAAGTATATTCGACCGCGGGACCGCGACCAACAAACCGATTTCGGCCGGAAAACTGGATCGCAAGGCGCAAAATCGCGCCCCGCTCATGACCGGACTGCGCGAACCGCTCAGTCGACGGTTGGCCCGGTTCGGTTCCAATCCGCAATGGCGGCCAACATCCGCTCGCGGTCGGCTTCGTCCGGCCGCGTCTCGACGAGCGCCCGTCTGAGGGCGGCAACGGCCTGATCTTTGTGGTGTGCCGCGTAGAGCGATTCGGCCCATTGGAGTCGGACGACGGGCAGCCGCGGAGACTTCGAGATTGCGTCGGCCCAAAGGGACTGATCGTCGCGCCAAACGGGCAGCCGTTCGTGCGTGACCGCCAGATAGCCGCACACCAAGACTCCGCACGCTGCTGCGGCCAGCGATCGCGCGACGACCCGCACGGGTCGCCTTTCCGCAGGGCGAGTCGCACCAACCGAGCATGTGGCCTCCTCGAATTGGCTCGTGCCAAACGGCGCGCGGCCGAATCCATAAATCCATTCGAGTCCGGCCGCCATCAGCGCGAAAACGGGAATCGACGGCAGATAGAGGTACCGGTCGTTCATCAGCGTGGTGATGGGGAAGAAATTGAGCACCGGGAAAAGGAGCGCTCCAAACGCCACCAATGCCAGCGGAAGCAGCGGAAATCGCTTGCGCAAAGCGACGGCGCCTACCGCAACTGCCAGCCAACCGGCGCCCGCGAGCACGATCGTCGCCGCGATTCCCGTCGTCGGCGGATCGTAGAGCACGCACAAGTCGCGCGGCCAGACAAGCAATCCCACATAATCCCAAAGCACGACCGTATCGAAGGCGGCGATCCGGGCCTTGCTCCAGTGCAGGTGTTCGCGGACGCCGCCCAGGACCGACGTCTGTGCCGACATCGTCATAAGCAGCACCAGTCCCGCCAAGAGGCAGGGAACAACCTGCCGAGCCGCCGCGTCCGCCGCGCGTTTGCCGGCGATCAGCACGTCGTAGCAAAAAACGACCGCCGGAATCGTAATCGCCACCGCCTTGGCCAGCAGCCCGAGTCCGTGAAACAGGATGGCCCAGGCTTCGTTGCGGGCCGTGGGTTGGGGCCGGAGCCAGCAAATCAAACTGGCCAGCACGAACGTGCCCGATAAGACCCCTTTGAAAGACGAAATCCAGGCGACTGTCTCGACCTGCACCGGATGCACCGCGAACAGGGCCGCCGTCGTCCAGGCAATAAAACGACTTCCGGCGAGTTGCCGCACCAGCACGTAAACGAGGACCGCATTGATCGCATGCAACAGGACATTCACCATGTGATAGCCGCCGGCCCAGGTGCCCCAGAGCGAATGCTGGATCAGGTAACCGAGCATCGTCAGCGGCGCGTAGTTCCGCACCGCGGGTTTGGTGGCGATCTCCCACAGGTTAGCGGGCCGCCAGCTCGTTATCAGCGGGTTATTGAGGACGTACCACGGATCGTCCCAGTTGACGAAGCCGTAGCCGACCGTCGGCAGAAAGACAAACAGCGCGAGCGCAACCAGCGACAGACATCCAAAAACGTCGGTCGCAGAAGGCGATTTTTGAGTCCGCGATCCACTCCGCATGCGCTTTGCCTGTGAGTTGACCAACTATAGGTCAACAACCCGCTCGGGGATCGCTTCCCGAGCACGCTGCGGCGGTACAGCCGTCAAATCCGGCACATTCGCGCAATAACGGCGGGCACGATGCTTACGCTTTGCGCATAATGCCTCCGATGGAAATCGTTCGCGAAAAGTTCGTGGATCGTTTGTTGTCGGCCACCGACCTGGCCGTACTGGCGGACATGGTGCGGCGCTGGTTCGTTGGCGTGGCGATCGACGCGGAACAGTCGGGCGACTGCAAAAACGCGGCGTGGATTTTTTGCGTGCCACAACAGCGCCGCAAGGAGCTGATTCGATTGTTGTCAGCCCGCTTGCCCGAGGCGAGCTTCGACGACACCGATCCCGACCATATCACTGTCACCGATCCGCCTGAGACGCTCGCCTATTCGTCGCAGATCACGCTCTGGCGCCAATTGCTCGAAGCGCCCGAAATCGCAAACGCTTGCCTCCTCTTGCGGATGACCTTTCGCGGAATCGTCAAGAATTCGCGAAGCCACCCCGAGGTCTCTGCCGTGACCTTTGCGTTGTGCGGCGCGCCCTTGGATGGTTCGTTCCTGCTCAAAGCCGTCTGGCGGGAAGGGCTCGACCGAGGAATGGTCAGGACGCGTCACCTGGTCCCGTGGAAGCAGGAGACGACGCTCCTGGAAGCCTTCGATCTTTTTCGAGAGCGGTCGGCCTTGGAAGATCGCGATGCGGCCGCGCGGGAAGCTTATCGTTTTTTCCGCCGCCGCTGTCCGCCACTTTTCCAGTCGCAAGGCGACGAGCGCAGAGTGATGCGGATGATCCGCCGGCGGGTCGAGACGATGGACGAGCGAGGCCCGGCCGCCTTCGCGCGCCGTTGTGGCCTTCCACTCTTGGCGGGAGTCGGTCTTTGTGTGCTTGCAGCCGTCTTGTTTAACGATTTTTCGATCCTGGCGATCGCGCCGGGCGGTGCCGCCCTGGCGGCGCTTGCGGTCGCGGGCCGAGTCACCTGGATGAAGCTGCGGCAAATCCGCCGGCATTACAAGAGTCAGCGAAAGGTCCTCGGCGCGATTCATTCGGCTCCGATCGAATACGAGCAGATCGACCTTTCGGGCAAGCGCGATCCTACCCTTCTGAGGTACTCAACAGAGATGGTGGATCTGGGCGCCCGGCACATCTGCGATCTGAGACCCATCGCACCGGGCGTCCGTGACCTCGGCTTTCGCTACTATGCGACCAACGACGCGCTGGTTGCGATCAGTCTGCTTGAGAGCACAAAGGGTCAAAAACTCTTCTTTCCCGCTCGCGCGACGGTGATGTGCGGCACGCGATTCAAAGATGGACGCCGCCATCTGACGAAGAATCGGCCGGAGTATCGTAAGAACCCGTGGCCGCAAGTCACGATGCGTTGTGTGCTAAACGTGGCGGGTGCTTCTGATGTCCTTGCTGCCCACAGGCAATGCGTTGAGAAACTGACGAGTGGCGGGTCGGTCCCACTCCCTCCACCGAAGACTCCGAACGAAGTCATCGAGCGCCTCCTCGAGCAGCGCGCGGAGGATCGCGAACTGTGGAAGAAATCGCCCTACTCCTGGGGCGACGCAGTCCACGCGGCGTTCCAGGTCTGCCGTCGTGAGTATCTGACTGACTGACCAGGCGCTCGCGGATTACACAAGTGACTGTGGCTGAATCGGTTACGAAGATTTGTGATCCGATCCAGTTGATATTTCGTTATTGACCGAAGTAATCTGGGAAGCAACCAGTCCCGTCGCCAGTTTTCAGAACACTCGGAACCGATGTCATCAACTCCGGAAGAACAGCAGAACCGCAGCGCCTTCAAGTGGACCATCGTGGGATGTGGTTCGCTCGTGTTCGTTTTGATTCTTGCTTCGGGACTTTACGTTCGGCTGAGCGGCTCGGCTCCCGTTGTCGAACCGTTCGACGTTGATGCCTTCATTTCGATCTCGGTGCCGGCCGAGAAGAACGCGGCCCGGTTTTACCGCGAGGCCGCTCCGCTTTTTGTCCGGCACGAGACACCGCTGCTGACGCCGGCTCAAAGCGAGGCTTTTGACAAAAGCTCCGACGAGGCTCTCGCCAAGGACTGGAAGTTCGCCAACAAGGATGTTCGCGATTGGCTGGAAGCCAACCGTCCGGCGATGGAGATCTGGAAGCGTGGGAGCGAGCTTCGCGAGTGTCTCGACGTTCCGCCGGACAAGGTCCATCTGACCATCGATTCCCCACTGGGCATTGTCGGCGGCGGCACCTTCGCACTGCCCGCAGTGCTGGAAGCGGCCCGATTAACCTCCCAAGGGCGTATCGACGAGGCCTGGGACTGGTATCGGTCGGTCTTGCGTTCGAGCCGACACATCGGCATGCATGCCGCAACAATTTGGCGAGGGGTGGGGGCCGCCATGCACGCAATTGCCGCGACTGCCATCATTTCCTGGGCGGCTCGCCCGGAGGTGACTGCGGCACAACTCCGCAACGCCCTGGACGAGACACTGGCGATCGACGCGATGACGCCGCCGATGTCCGACTCGTTCAAGGTCGATTATTTAGCCGCCATAAATAACTTGGGAGAAGCCGAAGCGGAACTGGGGCGGGGCGCGACACTCCTCAACGTGTTCGGCGCTCGCCAACAGGCGCGTCGATCGTTGCGACTGATTTTCACCAATTGGCTGAGCCAGGTCGATCGGCCCCGTTTTCGGCGGACGGCGATCCACCGGGGCAATCCCGACCTGCCGGCCCTCTACGAACTCGACTCGGGCGCGCCGCCGGGCTCTCCCTCGCCCGCGGAAATTGAGAGTCAATATGGATTGGCTTCCGAACTCCTGCAGGTTGTCTTGAGCGACACGATTGGGAGCGAATGGGTCGTGTTTGACGCGACCGACCGAGAACAGGCGCGCCGCT
>DASPSM010000737.1:0-2015 GCA_035623955.1 Planctomycetaceae bacterium | reverse complement strand
TGCAGGCTGACGCTGGGCTGGCTGAGAAACAGTTTGTCGGCCGCTCGCGAGATGCTCTCCGCCTGGGCCGCGGCGCAAAAGCCGCGAAGCTGCTGCAGCCGGTTGTTCTTGTAATATTGCGGGTTTGGCAGCGTCGACACGATGCGGGCCCTTTGATTGGACGCCCCGGTTTCTGTTCATAGGAATCGTTAATAGACTGCATTGTATCAATAGCGCCAATGGTCTCTATTGAAATCATTACCGTTTGCAATGATCGACGCCCCCTCTAAAGTGGCCTAAACCTCCGCGACGCGACTAGAGAGGGCTCTCTCGCCGCGGTCGCAAGCCGGGAGAAACGATGTCCGCCGCCGAAGCCTGTCCGACTATCGCTGGAGTGGAAATCCTCGGTCCTGTCCGTGCCGAATTCTCGCGCGTCCTGACTCCCGGCGCGCTCGAATTCGTGGCGGGATTGGAGCGGCGGACGCGAGCCCGCCGCCGCACTCTGCTGGACGCTCGGACCGAGCGCCAGGCGGCGCTCGACGCCGGCGAGCTGCCCGATTTTCTTCCGGAAACGGCCGATCTGCGGCGCGACGACTGGCGAATCGCCGAAGTGCCGGCCGATCTCGCGGATCGCCGGGTCGAGATCACCGGGCCAGTCGATCGCAAGATGATCATCAACGCCCTCAACTCGGGCGCCAACATGTTCATGGCCGATTTCGAGGATTCGCACGCTCCAACCTGGAACGGCACTCTCGAAGGGCAGATCAATCTGCAGGACGCGATCGCCGGGACGATCGACTACACAAGCCCGCAGGGCAAGGCCTATCGGCTCGCCGAAAAAACGGCCACGCTGCTCGTCCGGCCGCGCGGCTGGCACCTCGACGAAAAGCACGTTCTTGTCGACGGGCAGCGCGTCTCGGCCAGCCTGTTCGATTTTGGGCTCTACTTCTATCACAACGCCCGCGCGCTGCTCGCTCGCGGGACCGGTCCGTACTTCTATCTGCCCAAGCTCGAAAGCCACCGCGAAGCGCGCTTGTGGAACGACGTCTTCGTCATGGCCGAAGAGGCCCTGCAACTGCCGCCGCAGACCATCAAAGCCACCGTGCTGATCGAGACGATTCTGGCGGCCTTCGAGATGGACGAGATTCTCTATGAGCTGCGCGACCACATGGCGGGGCTCAACTGCGGCCGCTGGGATTACATTTTCAGCTTCATCAAGAAGTTCCGGAACCGGCCCGACTTCGTGCTGCCGGACCGCGCGCTCGTCACGATGACGGCGCATTTCCTGCGCTCCTATTCGCGACTCGTGATCGAGACATGCCATCGCCGCGGAGCGCACGCGATGGGGGGCATGGCCGCTCAGATCCCGATCAAGGACGACGCGGCCGCCAACCAGCAGGCGCTCGACAAAGTCCGCGCCGACAAAGAGCGCGAGGTCTCCGACGGGCATGATGGCACTTGGGTCGCCCACCCCGGCCTGGTCGCCATCGCGAAGGAGGTCTTTGACGCGCGGATGCCGTCGCCTAACCAGCTCAAGCGCCGCTTGCCCGATTTAAACATCAGGGCGGCCGATCTGCTGGCCGTGCCAGAGGGACCGATCACCGCGGAGGGGCTGCGCGTCAATGTCGCGGTCGGCGTGCGCTATCTGGAATCGTGGCTGCGCGGCAACGGCTGCGTCCCCATCTTCAATTTGATGGAGGACGCCGCGACGGCGGAAATCTCGCGGGCCCAGATCTGGCAGTGGATTCGCCACCCGCGCGGGCGGCTCAGCGACGGGCAAAAAGTCACAGCGCCGCTGGTCCGGCAGGTTCTCGAGCGAGAGCTGTCGGCCCTCCGCGAGAGCCTCGGACGCAGCAACTACGCAAACACCAAATTCGACGAGGCGGGCGAGTTGTTTCTTTCGGTCAGCACGACCGAAAAGTTTGTCGACTTCCTGACGGTGCCGGCTTACGAACGCCTCGAATAGATCCGCACAATTCACGATTCACATCCGATGCCGATCACGCGTTTTCCGTTCGATCTGGTCGTCGATCCGA